>CALMUC010000001.1 GCA_937872845.1 uncultured Lachnospiraceae bacterium
TTGCAAGTGATAATAATGTGGATGTTACCATTTGTGATGTGAATCTTCCGGATGGGAATGGACTGGAATTTGTAAGGTGGATGAGATGCAATTATAATACATACATTATTTGTCTTACAGCACTAGATCAGGAGATGGATCAGGTCATGGGATATGAAGCAGGGGCAGATGATTATATTACAAAGCCGTTTAGTCTTTCGGTACTTCTTTTGAAAATAGAAGCACATTTCCGCCGCAGACAGGAGAAAACGGAAGCCGGAAAGATGATTTCGGGAGATATCGTATTTATCGCAGGAGAAATGAAAGTCCTGATAAAGAGTCGTGAAATCAGTCTGACAAAAACGGAGTTGAAAATGCTGACTTTTTTTCTTCAGAATCCGAAACAGATTCTTTCAAAAACACAAATATTGGAAAATGTGTTTGATCTGGAAGGGGATTTTGTGGATGAAAATACAATCGCTGTCAATATCAGAAGACTCCGTGAGAAAATCGAAGACAATCCGGCTGCACCGGTCTATATAAAGAATATCAGAGGTCTTGGGTATATATGGAATCAGGAGGTAAGGCAGTGACAAAGAGATATCGCAAGAAGATTACAGTAGTGCTCTCCTTGGTATTACCTGTCATATTATTGTTTGCAATATTAAATTGCTTTACCACGTATGTGTTTTATGAAGATTATAAATATAAAATGAATCTTATGACAGAGATTGCTGCAAAGGAAGAATTTTCCGGGCTGGATGCTGTTTCGGAATTGCTTAAGGATAAGGATATTGAAACTAACGAACAGGGAAGGCGATTATTGGAGCAATATGGATACTGGGGGAATAAAGGGAATGCATTTTATTCGCAATTCCGGCATCAGGTTATGGTGACCGGTGCTGTAAGCACTGTGATATGCGTGCTTCTTTTGACTTTTTTACTTTATTGGAAGAAAAAAGAAGATGCGTGTCATCAGAAAATTTTAGACCAGTTGGAAGAAATTCTGATCAGATTCCGTGAAAATAAATTTGATGATTTACTGAAAACGGAAAATCATGCAGAACTGGAAAAATTGAATGACCAGCTTGAAGCAATCGGACATCATATTCAGTTGCTAAAGGAAGAAGCACGGGAAGAAAAAGAGAGCACGAAAGAAATGGTTTCTGATATCTCTCACCAGTTAAAGACACCGGTTGCAGCTTTGGATACATGTTTTAGTGTGCTGATGCAGAATGACTTAAGTGCCACAGAACAGGAGGAGTTTCGTATCCGTTGTCGGAGTGCTCTGGATGGACTGGAGACATTATTGCAGTCGCTTCTTGAAATATCCAAGATGGAAACTGGACTGATTCAGATTAATAAGAAAAAACTTCCGCTTATGGATACTGTCATATCTGCTGTGAACTGTACTTATCCAAAAGCGGATGAGAAAGAAATTGAATTCGTTTTTGACTATGAAAAAGAGCTGGAAACATGCACGATTATGCAGGATAAAAGGTGGCTTGGTGAAGCTGTGATCAACGTTCTGGATAATGCGGTCAAGTACAGTCCGTGTGGTTCAAAAATATTTATCCGGTTACAAAAAAGAAACGATCTTGTAAGAATGGAAATTGAGGATCAGGGAATTGGTATTCCGCAGAATGAGTATCACAAAATTTTTCAACGATTTTACAGAGGAAGTTCCAGGGAGGTCATGGAAAAGAGTGGTACAGGAATCGGACTTTTTCTATCGAGAGAAATTATCGAAAAACACGGAGGTACAATCATGGTAACCTCCGGCAAAAAGAAAAAAGGAAGCACGTTTGTGATTCAATTACCATATGTTGGTTAAATTTTAAGTGGGCAGAAATCTTACAATTCTGTAAGACTTCTGCTCGTTTTTTGAAAGTGAAATGAAAGATTATCCTGATACAATTTGGATGTAGGTTGAAAAATGACCAAATATATAAACAGGCAAAGAAAGCGTGCTGAAAAGGTACGCTTTACAGAATTGAAAAGGAGGCAACACATGAGTGTGATATTAGAAACCAAGCAGCTTTGTAAGTTTTATGGCGCAGGTGAGAATCAGGTCAAAGCGGTCAATCAGGTGGACATTCAGATTGAGCAGGGAGAATTTGTCGCAATTGTCGGAAAGTCAGGTTCCGGTAAAAGTACATTACTTCATATGCTTGGAGGGCTAGACACCCCGACAAAAGGCAGTGTTACTTTAGCAGGGAAAGATTTATACAGGATGAAGGAAGATGCCCTTGCTGTTTTCCGCAGAAGAAAAATCGGATTTGTTTTTCAGGCATTTAATCTGGTTTCATCTGTTAATGTCTGGGAAAATATTGTACTGCCACTGGGGCTGGATGGAAGAAAAGTGGATGAAGCGTATGTAAATGATATTATTGCAACTCTGGGGATTGAAAACCGGATTTATAATCTGCCAAATCAGTTATCCGGAGGACAGCAGCAGAGAGTAGCAATTGCAAGAGCACTGGTGAATCGTCCGGAAATTATATTTGCAGATGAGCCGACAGGAAATCTTGATTCTAAGACCAGTGATGAGGTAATCGCCCTGCTTAAGATGACAGCAAAAAAATATGGACAGACAATTGTAATGATTACCCATGATGACGAAATTGCACAGGTCGCTGACCGTATTCTGGTGATTGAGGACGGACAGGTGGTGGATTTCAGATGAAGACAATAAGCAGGATTGCATATAGCAATGACAAAAGGAACAGGACAAGAAGTATACTGATCATGATGGCAATCTGTCTGACCACGATGCTGCTTGTTATCATCAGTACTGTGGGAAATGGGGTAATTCATTTACAGAAAAGTCAGGCGGCA
>CALMUC010000002.1 GCA_937872845.1 uncultured Lachnospiraceae bacterium
GAGTTCAGACGTGTGCTCTTCCGATCTGCCTGAAAGAGAAAAGAGGCTGTCGCACGAATAGCAAATTTCGGCATCTCCAGTAGTAATTGAAAGGATCCCAGCATCATATCGAGCGATTCATCCGGTATAAGATCCCCTTTTCACTCAGGATATTTTCATAGGATTCCTGACGCTTCTCTAAGAAACTTTTGGAGATGTACAGACGTTTATTCCCTTTAGCACGGGAACATCGTTCTTTATACGAACAGCCTGTACAGTCTTCGCATTCATAAACTGTCCACAGGCTTCCAGTTTCGTACCATCTATAAATATGGTTTCTTTTGATAGTTCGCCCATTCGTTCCAAGCGACGTACCATCTGATAAAACAGGGCTTCGCAGGTGTCTGCCAAAAATCCAGTACGGAACCTTGCAATCGTGCTGTGATCCGGTGCTTTCTGACCAGCAAGCAGCTACATAAAGTTAATATCACGTTTACAAGCGGTTTCAATCTTTCTGCAAGAATAAATATTTTGGGAATAAGCATAGGTCAGGATCTTGAACATGGTCTTTGGGTCCACTGCCGGATTTCTGCCTTTGGTAGAGTACGCCTGATACAGTAAACTGTAATCTAAATCCTCCAATTCGTGGCTCAGCAGTCGGACAGAATCATCATCAGGAACCAGACCTTCCAAATTTAATGGCAAAACCAGTTGATAAGGCTCGCCGAATTCGGTATAATTTTTATGGTATTTTATGTATTTGGTCATACTTAATTATACCATGGATTGCGGGCTCTTCGGAGTCCGTTTTCTGCTTTTGGACATAAAAATGGAGCTATTGCTCCATAGATGATTACTCATCTATTTTGCAACAGCCCACTTGACTTCTCTTAATTGTGCACATCACCTGAAGCATCTGATTGCAAAATTTCTACAGAATGGATTGCATGAGTAAGATATGCATCCGGTGCAATACAGGATTCAAACTCCCAAACGGTATCGTAAAAGGCCGAAAAAATTCGATTCAAACTAATTTTGTTCGGAATACAGATATTGTAATACGGTGTATTTCTCCTAAAACGCAAATAAGAAAACTCATCTGCAAAAAACAGTGTCGGTCTTGGGATATGCTGGTAATCAGACAGCAAACCATTCGGCAAAATCTTAATCTGAAGCGCATTTGAAATTTCATGCAGATGTTTCATATGCTTAAAAAAATGAAGACGCTGTTCCGGCGAAAGCTGAATTCGATAACCATAGAAATCCAATTCGCCAGTAACTGTAAAATCTGTAAATGCAGAAGCATAAATCAGTGCTCTTATCGGTGTAACAGCAAGTATCTGCGATACCAGAGAATGCATTTTTTGAAGTACAGGTCTGTATGTCTTTCCTATAAAAGAGCCATACTTATCAAGCAGCTCATTATGTAAATCAGTTGGAAGAAAATGTTCTGTAAAATGTCCAAGCAGACAAGAAGAATTCCGGGCAAACAGTGAATGCTCATATTCGTAAGTACGAATCATTTCAGGAATAGATGTCCGTCGAATAAGCAATGTTTCTTTGCTGCAAAGTAATTTTAATTTGTAATAAAGTTCCGTTGAAAGAGACGAATCTTCAATTGTTGTAACAGCAAGACAATGGTTCTGATCAACTAACATACCTGAAAGCGAATAAATATCTTTAATCGCAAAAACCATTTTTTTCTGTGCCTGTGTTCCGCAATAAAGATTAAAATCAATATTCGAAAGATTTGAAAGCAAATTCATCAGGAAACCAGCCGTATAAACCGGATTATCTGAAGACGATTCCAAATCAATCATTAAAGAAAAATGAACTCCTGGAAGCACAAGTCCTATGTCATTGTGCATGCTGTTAAATTCAGCAATTAAAAGCTGATAATTCGTGTCTACATTCAGAATATCTACCATAGCATAAATATTTAGCGACTGTACTTTACGGAGTGATGGATGTTTCATTTTAAAGATAAACTGATCCAGTGTAAGTTCCGGATAATATGAAATTTTAGTAGCCACTTTAGAACCAGTTGTTACCTGAAGTTCTTTTACATATGTATATTCAGATTCGAGATGATCGTAAATCGCTTTCTGAAGATTCGAAACGTCAGAAATTTGATATTCTTCTAAAAAAGTGTCCCGGTTATCATCAGTCAGAGCCTCAACAATACACTGGCTGATATTCTGCAAAATAATTTCGTGATTTTTTTCTGTTGGAAGTGATTTTCCACTAATCCATTTGCTTATATAAGATTCATCATACTGCACAGCTTTGGCAAGTACATAATTTTTTAAATTGGCCATAGATGTCAGATGCTCTAACAGAACACTGAATCTGTTTTTTTCTTTCATAATAATCAAAAGCCCCTCTCTTCTATTATAATTTTAGTGTACTGCATACAAAATAAGAAAACAAGAACATTTATACAAAAAATTTCCTATTGAATGAAATCCTGAAAAAAATGAATTAGTTGATTTGTTTGATTCAATATGCCAAATTCACCACTTCTATTGAAAAGGAAAAATATCCATGATAGAATACGAATCGTCATTATAAAACAAATAAATAATCGGAAAAGGAAGTAAATAATTATGGAAAATACAGGAGCAACATTAACTGGAAAAGCGAGCGTTGATAAACCATGGTTACAGTTTTATCCAGAAGCACTGCGCAACGTTGAAGTGCCAACAATAACTGTTGAAACGTTTTTAAGAGCAAAAAATCCAGACGAAAATAAAATTGCATTTGAATATTACGGAAACAAAATTACATGGAAAGAATTCTGGGGAGAAGTTGATAAAGCAGCAAAATCTTTAAAGATACTTGGATTTGGTGAAGGAAACAGAATTCCTGTATTTCTGCAAAGTGTTCCGGCACATTTTATCCTTCTGATCGCAGCAGAAAGAATCGGAGCTGCAATTATCTGCAGAGATGACATTCCAGAAGAATTATGTTTTGCAATCAGAAAATCAAAATCAGAGACAGCATTTGTCATGGATTATACATCAAAGTCAGATGAAGATCTGTTCCGTGCAACGACACCAATGAAGCGTGTAATTAAGGTTTCTCCATATGATTATGCAGATAGAAAATCTGTCCCGGACTATGTTGAAAAAGAAATTGCATCCAGATATACCGGTGCGATAGAGACAACAGAAGGAGATCTTACATGGGACGAGTTCCTGGCACTTGGGAAAGATTATACAGAAGACTATATGGCACAAGAAGATGTGAACAGACCAGTATTTGGCGCATATACAAGCGGATCCACAGGAATCTCTAAATTAGTTATTCATTCTTCTTCTAATATAGTAGCAACTGCATTCCAGATGTCCATCTTTATTCCGCCGTCAGATGTACCGGAAAAATGGTGGCTGCCAATCTTACCACCTGCACTGATTGCAGTAACTGTATCAATGGCAATCTTCCCATTGTCAGCAGGACTGATTATGGTACTTGATCCATTCTGTCCGCTGGAAGATATTGATATCGCATTTATGGAGCAGAAGCCAAACTTCTGGGCACTGATTCCAATGTTCTGTGAAATGCTTATGAAGAGTGACAGAATTCCGGAAGATTACGATATGTCTCATCTAAGAAGTATCGGAACCGGAGCTGAAGCAATGAACGAAAGGAAAACACAAGAAGTAGAAGCATTCTTCCATAAGCATAATGTTAAAGCAACTTTAAGTGCCGGATATGGTCAGAGTGAAGGATGTTCAAACTTTACACTTCCAAATCCGATGTTCCCGCTGGTAGACGGATGCGTTGGAATGCCAATGCCGGCAACAACTATGGCAGTATTCTCAGAGGATCTGGAAGAACTGAATTATGGAGAAATCGGAGAATTATGTATGACGGGTCCTGCTATGATGCTCCACTATGCGGGATGGAGAGGTGATGAACTTACTGAAAGAACACTGATCAATCATCCAGATGGGAACTGCTGGTTACATACGGGAGATAAAGCTTACATCAATGAACACGGAATTGTATACATTCTTGGACGTGGAACAACAAAGCGTTTCGGTGGCGGAGAACTTTACATGATGAGAATGGAGACAAAAGCAGTACGTGTAGCTGGTGTAGAAGATGGATTCTTCTGCTTTGTACCAGATCAGGATCATGAAGGATATTTCCTTCCATATTTCTTTGTAATCCTTGATGAAACAAAGAGTCTGGATGAAGTAAAAGCAGGTCTTGCAGATGCACTGGAAGAATATGAATATCCGGTAGACATCCGCGTAATCAAGGAAAGACCGTATTTCCACTTCAAGACAAACAGAAAAGAACTCACAGCAGCAATTCTTGAGGAACTGAACTAAAAAAGACTCCTCTGTCGCATCAATATGTAAATTCTATATAAATAAGTAAGAAAAAACTTGATGATTCCCCGTATTTTAACAAATCATAAGATACGGGGGAATTTCTTTATTACGTTTATACATGCCAGAAACCTGAAAACCAGACTTTTCGATGTGTTTTTGTGCTAAAAAACGTCAGTATGTCTTGAACAAAACAGTTAGCAGTGATATATTAAAGTAAATACCTAATTACTATATTATATGCAAAAATATATGCAAAATACGAATTACAGTAGCATATAATAGAGGGTGGAGTATAAATAAAATACAATGGAAATGAGGTGGGGGCAAACAAAAAACATAATATGAATTATCTAATACAAACACGAAAGGAAGGGTAGACATTATGAAAAAGAGAAGTAAAATGCTTTTGAGTTTATTCCTCTCTACTATAATGGTATTCAGTGTAGTGCCTTCAACAGTTTTTGCAGAGCCTGCACATGAAGAAACACCAGCAGTGCAGGAAAATACTACAGAAGCCGTGCAGGATAACACCAATACAAATGAGGCAGAAGATCCAGCAACAGAAGATTCTGTGACAGAAGATGATGCAACAGAAGCAACTACTGATTCTTCAAACACAGATACTGATGAAAATAAAGTAACTATTTCAGGTATTACAATACAGACACCAGTCATCCAGTTCAAGGGTGCTAATGCAGCAGTAGCAGAAGCACTTACAAAAGATATAAAGATTGATGAAAGCGATCCGGCAATCCAGAGCCTGCGTGAAGCATTGGGGGATCTCGAAATGGTTGGCGGAGAAGCCGGCACAGAATCCAATGAATCTAATATCAGCACAGCAGACCTGTATGAAGCAGATGAACAGGCTGAAACCAAGAAGCTGACAGAAGACCAGATTAATACAGTTGTTGGTATGTATCAGCAGTATCTGAATCAGTGGTCAGCCAATGCTAATGTACTCGGTGTTCAGAATCCATTCTTTCTGGATTTCAACGATGATACAGATGGTCTTGGTATCCTTGGTGAGATGCTTGCCTTAGACGGCAAATCTGTTCAGGATGTCAGAGATGGCAAGGTGAGCTACGATGACCTGACAGGTATGATCTTTACTTTCACATATGGTGATAAGTTAGGTATTAAGTATTATGGTCCAGATGTAACAAATGCAAGAGATGAAGCTCTTGCTGCAGTTACAGCATCAGGTGCACAGACAAAGGCACAGAAGCTGCTTGTTCTGAATGACTGGTTGGCCCATAACAATACATTTGATATGTCCTACATCATGAACTCTGGTAAGGAATCAGATGATGACAAGCCGATGATTGCAAAGGATCCTCAGAAGCAGAAGCATGAGGATGAAGTTTACGATGAGATCTATAAGGTTTACGAACCACAGATCAAACAGAATTTCCATGATCAGATTTATGCAGGCATTAAGCAGGAGTTGCTTGTAAAATTTTATAAAAACGCTATTGCTCAGACTTTGGTGAAGGCTGGACAGTCTGAGGAAGATGCGAATGCATATGTAGAAGCTAATAAAGAAGCTATCGAGAAGGATCCGGAAGCATTTGTGAAAGAAAACCTTCCAGACGCAGCAGAACCATTGAAGCAGGAAGCAGATAAATTTATCAAAAATGCTGAAGAAAAAGGCGTTGAGGTTTCTGAAGGCGTTACGATGACTGTTGAGCAGCTTACTCAGCAGCAGTTAGATAGCGATGATCCGGCATTGGATATGGACGGTGATGGAACGAAGGAAACAAGCTTTAAGCAGGCGATTCCAATCTATGCGAAGCAGGCTGCAACCGGTATGACAACTGGTGTCATCAACTATTGGGAAGGTACTCAGTTTGGTGCATTCGGTATGGGTACATCTGTATGTCTGGGTTACTCCAGAGCTTTTTCATATCTTGTGCAGTGCCTGGATAAAGATATTTATCTTAAAGATCAAAGTAAAGGTTATGACAGCAAGAAAACTGTTACAGCAGATGATGGTACAACTTCAGAAGTATGTGATAACTGGAAGACAGCCAAAGAACTGTACTATGGTTCAGATGGTAAGACACTGGATATCAATGCAGGCTACACAGTTGACCTTGTAAGAATTTCCTTCCAGTCCAACGTTACAATGTATGGCGAAGAACAGGAAGACTTCGGTTCCGACCATTACTGGAATGCAGTCAAGGTGGATGGTCAGTGGTACTATGTAGACCCTTGTTATACAGATGTCTACACAGAAGTTATGAGTCGTGACCGTGTCGAGACAGATGGTGATATGAACCATGTCTTCTTCCTGTTCAGCGATACAGATGCAAGAAAATTGTATCAGGGTAACTTTAGTGTTTTAAGATCACTTTATCAGAATGAAGCAACAGATACAACATATGAAAAAGCATGGATGGCTCGTGCAGCAAGTAATGTTTACTATGCAGATGGTTATGCTTACTATATGTATGATTCGACAGACCTGTTTGACAGAGTAAGCAGCACAAGCATGAATCAGAGCCAGAAGGCTGCAGAGTACAAGATTGTTCGTCATAAACTGACAAATAAGGATACAGGCGATGGCGACAGCGATTATGAAACACTAATCAACTTCACAGACAAGAAAAACGACGATGATGACGATACATTTGTAAGCGTTCTGAACAAAGACGGTAAGATGGAGAAGAATGATCTTCTGACCAAACTGTATGCACAGTTTGTGGATGAACAGAGCATTTACCCATCCATCGGTCTGACAGCAGCACTGTATACAGATGGTAAGATTTACTTCAACGTATCCAACGATATCGTTTCCTACAATCCTGCAGACGGTGCAGTAGCCGTTGTGAAGGAATATAACACAGTATCTGCAAAACGTGATAATACAAAGTTGTTTGGCGGTATGGCGTTTACAACAACAGATGAAAAGAGTGCAGATTTCACTGTCACAAATCATCCAATCGCAGGTCTGACTGTGAAGGGTGACGAACTGGTTGTTTCAATCGGTACAAACTTCGCGTTCATTTCAGGTAAGAGCAAACTGCTTGACCATTCCAGCTACGGTTATGAATTCGAAGAGACAGATTACAATCCGACTTATACAAACTACAAGAAGTATCAGCAGTTCATGGGCAGTCAGAGCAATGATAATGACGAGTTCATGTGGTCAGCTAACTTCGTTGATACAGTTGATATGAAGACACTGACAGGTACTTCTCATAATTATGAAACAGTTTCTGAACCTGCATACTGCGGACGTAATGCATTTACAGAAGAACGTTGTTCTGACTGTGGTCTGATCAAAGAGGGCACACGTGTAGAAGCAGAGAATACAGCACACGAACATCATTACATCAAGTTCCATGAAACATACTATACAAAGACTGATAGCGGTAACTGGAACGAAGCGGACAACTATGTTTGCCCAGAGTGCGGTGCTTGTATTACAGAACCTGTTAAGTCCAAATATGAACAGGCTAATTCTACATACGAGAAAAGAAAAGCTATCTGGGATGAAGCTCAGAAGAACGCAGCAGAAGGACATGCTTACACAGCAACAGATGCTGAGTGGAGCGATGATCACACAAGCGTTACATTCCAGAATCTGAAATGTGAAACTTGTGCAAATCAGATCAATAAACTGGATTGTCTCCTTGAATCAGATGAAAATGCAACAAACAAAGCTAACAGAGATTCTATTGAGAAAGCTCTTGCAGAAAAAGTAACTGCAACGGCTAAACTTGTTAGTCACACTGGTACATGTGATCAGGGTGTAACATCTACTTACAAAGCAACAGGTAAGACAGATGATGGTTACAGATATACTGCATCTGATAAGAAGACATCTGACGCAGGTCAGCACCAGTACACAGGTACATGGGCATGGGAACCAGTAAAAGATGACAACGGCAATGTAACTGGATATACAGCATCTGTAACAGGTGTTAAGTGTTCTGTATGTGATGATGAACCTAAAGCAGAGCAGATTACAGTTGCTGATGCAGTTAAAGATACAGAGAAATCTGTAGCTGCAACATGTACAGAAAAAGGTAAAGATGTTTATACAGCAACAGCAACAGATCGGAAGAGCGT
>CALMUC010000003.1 GCA_937872845.1 uncultured Lachnospiraceae bacterium
TATGATAACAATGAATCTCTTGCAAAACCTTTATTTGACCATCTGCACAGATCTTTCTATCGCGTAGTAAACAATGTCGGTCCTCACGGTCTGCCTCTCTCAATGCGTGCTGACTGGAATGACTGTATTAACCTTTCATGTTTCTCTGATACTCCTGGAGAAAGTTTCCAGACATGGACATCACCTAAATATGGAGATGACCATTATTCAAAGACTGCTGAATCTCTTTTTGTTGCAACTCTTTTCACATATACTGCGCCTAAGTATATTGATCTCTGCAAACACATAGGCAAGTCTGATGAAGCTGCAGCAGCACAGTCTAAACTTGATGAAATGATTTCAAATATCAAGCAGTTTGGATGGGATGGTGACTGGTTCCTCAGAGCTTATGATGATTTTGGCAAGAAAATGGGATCAAAGGAATGTGAAGAAGGTAAGATGTTTATCGAGCCTCAGGGATTCGGTATTATGTCAGACATCGGCAAAGAAGATGGATGGGCAGATAAAATTATTGATGCTGCTGAAAAGAACCTTGGATGTAAATATGGTCTCTGCCTGAATGCACCTGCTTATACAAAGTACTATATTCAATATGGTGAGATTTCAACATATCCTGCAGGATACAAAGAGAATGGTTCCGTCTTCTGTCACAATAATGCATGGATGATTGCAGCTGCTGCATATGCCGGAAAAGGTGATGTGGCATTTGACTGGTATTCAAGAATTGCCCCTGCATTTGTAGAAGAAATTTCTGATACACATAGAACCGAACCATATGTATATGGTCAGATGATTGCAGGAAAAGGTGCAGGTCGCATGGGTGAAGGCAAAAACTCATGGCTTACAGGTACTGCTGCCTGGAATTTTGTAGCTATCAGTCAATATATCCTCGGGATTCAGCCTGAATTTGACGGTCTTCGTGTAGATCCATCTATTCCATCAAATTGGGATGGTTTTAAAGCAACAAGAAAATTCCGTGGTGATATATATGAAATAAATGTCAAGAATCCATCTCATATATGTAAAGGTGTTAAATCACTTACTATTGATGGCAAGTCTGTAGAAGGAAATATAATTCCATTTGTCGGTGATGGAAGAACTCATACAGTTGAAGTTGTTCTCGGCCGATAATAAAAAGTTTTAAATATCAAAACGCCATATAACCATATTTTATAAAAATATGGCTTATATGGCGTTTTACAAATTCTAAAGGTTTTCATCTCACAGTTAATACTGTGGGAGTACATCAGAAGTAACAGTGCCTGAATTTTTATTAAATTCAAAAACCAGCGTACAGATGAACAATCCCGTACGCTGGTTTTTTATTTAAAACTATTATTTATTCTTAAAATATTTGAAGCACAACTAACTGTCAATATTATTTACAATTAATATTATTATTTCTCATCATATTTTGAATCTCCGCCGCCAAAGAAAAGCTGTTTTGCTATAAATGCAGCCCCTCCAAAAATAAGGACAAGAATCACTACCCAGTCAAACAGTGTCATATATGAAAGATACATACTTGTTGACATTATAATTGCGACTACAATAAGCAGCACAGAAAGTGCTGTCCATATCTTTGCAAGAAGTCCATTTTTTATAAACATCCAGACAATTCCCGCAATAAGAGGTACAATTATCAGTCCTGATGAAACGTGGAAGCTTCCAAATCCAAAGCCCATACCAAATGAGCTTATATGCACCTTTTGTGAAAAAATAAAAAGCCCTGCTGTAAGCATTACTATCCCTATAACAAATTGCAGCAAATCACTACCCGGATCTTTTCTATGTGCCTTCATTTATCTATCCCCCTTTAGTTCCGTTATCAATTTCTCTTTTCCGTTTCCATCTTTCAATATTACTATACAGCTTCTATCATCAATTGAAACTTCAGGATAAAGTATATCTCCAAGTTTAGACTGAGCCTTATACTCTGCCCGCAATTCAGTTATGCTGCCAGGAGGGATCATGCTTTCCACCTGAGAAACCGCAATAGATATATATTGTCCATTATTAACATGATGATTTGTATCAAGATTATTTTCTGCAACCGTAATACACGGAAGTTTTATCCATGATTTTCTTTCTCTTATGTTTATTCTTCCTTTATCAACCGGAAGTTCTATTGGTTCCTGATACCCATATACATCAAGTTCTTTTTGAGGAACATCTTTGCAGGGAATCCCATTTAACGTATTCACATATGCCCATTCTGAAACTGCATATACAAGCAGCTCCCTTGTCTTTTCGTCCTCAATTTTAAAACTTCTTTTGCCTATGAAAAGTCTAAACCCGCACGCCCATGTTGTAATTCTGATTTTCTCTGCATACTCAGGGCGTTTTAGAATCTTAATCTGCCAGTTGGTAAGCATCCATGCTGTATGATGGGTATAAAGCCAGTCAAGTCCGACTCCTCCATCCTCTGATTCAAATGTACAGCAATCCTGAAAGAAATTTATTATTGCAACAAGACTCACTTTGCGGTTTTCATTTACTTCACTGAACCGGACTCTTTCCGTAAAAGAATACATTAATCTTCTACCCCAAGTTCTTTAAGAAGTCTGATTAAATCTTCAACCGTCTCAATGCCTTCCATTTTATCGTCTGGAATGTCTATATTGAACTCTTCTTCCAATGCCATATCAAGGTCATAAAGATCTAGCGAATCAATTGCTAAATCATTTTTAAAATAAGTTTCCATCGAAACATCCTGCTGCTGAATTGCAAAAAGCTGCTGCATGATTTCTACAAGTTTATCGAAGATCATAAATTTCCGGCTCCTTCTAATGTAATACAGTATAGTTTTAAAATATACCACCAGAACTGTGAATGTCAAATACTTGTATGAGCTTTTATAATTTTTATTTCAATTTTTGTCAAAAATATTTTATCAAAAAAATAGATTGACACATTCTTCTTTACTTTTTAGAATTGAAATGTTGTTTTTTTATAAATATATTTATGTGGAGGTTTTATATTATGTGGTTTTGGTTTGCTATTGCCGCTTTGCTATGCTGGAGCGGTTCTGATCTGTTTTCCAAACTCGGCTGTCAGGATGGTAAGGATAAATATTCATATCTGAAAATGACGACTGCCGTTGGTATTATAATGGGTATTCACGCAATTTACGGAATCATTTTTCGTGGAATTATAATCAATTGGCATGTCATTCTGACATATCTTCCTGTCTCTATGCTTTATATTCTTTCTATGACAATCGGTTATCTTGGACTTAGATATATTGAGCTCTCTATCTCTTCTCCTATCTGTAATTCTTCAGGAGCACTTGTATCAATACTCACATTAATTACAGTAGGGATCTCAGCTGTAAATCACTGGCAGATTTTAGGTCTTATTGCGGTTATCATAGGTGTTATAGGTCTTGGAATAGTTGAAATGACCGAAGATGACGAGCTGCGTACCGCCAGAGAAGACAAGCAGAACATTAAATATGTGCGCTCTTTTATTGCGCTTCTGATTCCTCTTATCTATTGCCTTCTTGATGCTCTCGGAACATTTGCGGACAGCATCGTTCTTGAGAAATTGGATGAAGACAGTGCAAATACAGCATATGAACTCACATTCCTTGCTGTCGGAATTATTTCTGCAATATATGTACTGGTAATCAAAAAAGATAAACTTATCCCCAAGATGGAGCTCCCAAAATATGTTGGAGGTATTTGCGAAACTGCAGGTCAGTTCTTCTATGTATATGCTCTTGCAGATACGAAACACGTTATGTTTTCTGCTCCAATCATCTCATCATATTGTGCTGTTTCTGTTATATGGAGCCGTATAGTACTCAAAGAACGTCTTTCATGGAAACATTACGCTACAATAATCATCACAATAGCAGGCATTGCAATACTCGGTCTTTTTGATGCATAATATGTCTTTTATTAAATGGCATCTATTGCATGCACATATCTGTTGATATTATTGATTTCTCTATTGGTTAATATTATTTATTGACTTATTTTTTCGAGATTTTACAACTAAAAAAGCCTCACCAAATATGTAGTCTATGTTATCCGCATATTCGGCGAGGCTTTTTCTTTCAAGTTTCTAAATTCTTAATCTTTTATATTCTTGAGTTTAATGTTCTTAAACTTTCGTCCGCTTAATCTTCAGCTCTTGAATATTATTTTTCTAATCTTCCTTTGCCGGAAGTTCTACCTTTACTTTCTTTAATTTCCAGATGTCCTTTACATACTCATTAATAGTTCTGTCTGATGAGAATTTTCCAGAGCATGCCGTATTAAGCATTGCCATGTGTGCCCACTTCTTTTTATCTCTATATGCTGCTTCAACCCTCTGCTGTGCTTCACAATATGAATCAAAGTCCTTCAGTATAAAATATACATCTTCCTTTGTAAGTGCATCATACAGGTCTCTGAACCGTTCCGGGTCATCAGGTGAAAACATACCATTAATAAGTTCTGTAAGTACCTGACGGACATTTTCATTGTTATTAAAAACATCCCAAGGATTATATCCACCATCTTTTTCATACTTCATAACTTCATCTGCTGACAATCCGAATATAAATGCATTGTCTGCTCCGACTTCATCGACTATTTCTACATTTGCGCCATCCATAGTTCCAAGAGTAGGTGCACCATTCATCATGAACTTCATATTTGATGTTCCTGAAGCTTCTCTTGATGCTGTTGATATCTGTTCTGAAACATCTGCTCCCGCAAATATTATTTCTGCATTTGACACACGATAATCTTCTATAAATACAACTTTAATCTTATTTTTTATAGTTTTGTCATTATTTATAACTTCTGCTACATCATTTATAAGCTTAATTGTGAGTTTAGCTCGTTTATATCCGGCCGCTGCCTTAGCACCAAAAATAAATGTCCTTGGATACATATCAAATGACGGATCTGTTTTTAATTTTGTATAGAGATGCATAACATGAAGAATATTCATCAGCTGTCTCTTATACTCATGAAGACGTTTTACCTGAACATCAAAAATAGAATTAGGGTCTACATCTATGCCATTGTTTTCTTTTATGTATCTGGCAAGGCGAAGTTTATTCTGATATTTTATATTCATGAATTCCTGCTGGTATTTTGGATCATCTGCATAAAGCTTAAGTTTACCTATCTGTGAAAGGTCTGTAATCCAGCCATCTCCGATCTTTTCACAAAGCCACTGTGTCAGAAGTTCATTACCATGCATAATGAAACGTCTCTGTGTTACACCGTTTGTCTTATTATTAAACTTCTCAGGCCATAATTCATAAAAATCAGAAAGTTCTCTCTTCTTGAGTATTTCTGTATGAAGTTTTGCAACACCATTAACAGAATATGAACCAACTATTGCCATATGTGCCATTTTTACCTGTCCATCGTACAGAATTGCCATTGAACGGATTTTATCCTGATTTCCCGGATACTGCTGCTGAATTTTCTGTACAAACCGACGGTTGATTTCCTCTACTATCTGATATACACGAGGAAGAAGTCTTGAGAACAGTTCAATCGGCCATTTTTCAAGTGCTTCTGCCATAATTGTATGATTTGTATATGCACAGCACTTTGTTGTGATATCCCATGCATCATCCCATTCAAGTCCTTCTTCATCCATGAGAATTCGCATAAGTTCGGCAACTGTAAGTGTCGGATGCGTATCATTCATCTGAAATACAACTTTTTCAGGAAGCTTTTTTATATCATCATTATTTTCTTTGAATTTAAGTATCGCCCTTTGAAGTGATGCCGACACAAAGAAATACTGCTGTTTCAGACGAAGCTCTTTGCCTGAATAATGATTATCATTTGGATAGAGGACCTCACAAATAGTGCGTGTAAGATTTGCCTGTTCTACAGCTTTCTCATACTCACCCTTATCAAATGAATTAAGATTAAATTCCTGAATTGCCTCTGCATCCCAGATTCGAAGTGTATTTACAACATTGTTTCCATATCCCACAACAGGAATATCATAAGGCACAGCACGAACCGACTGATATCCGTCCTGTACAAAATAATTTTTACCGTCACGGTTTTCAACACGTACATATCCGCCAAACTTAACTTCTACTGCATATTCAGCACGCTTTACTTCAAATGGATAGCCATTTTTCAGCCAGTCATCAGGTTCTTCCTCCTGATAGCCATCTTTAATTGCCTGCTTGAACATTCCGTATCTATAACGTATTCCACATCCGTATGCAGGATATCCAAGAGTTGAAAGCGAATCAAGGAAACATGCTGCCAGACGTCCAAGACCACCATTTCCAAGAGCAGGATCACGTTCCTGATCTTCTACAAAGTTAATATCCAGTCCCATTTCAGTCAAGGCTTCCTTAACCTGTGGATAATAGCCTAAATTTATAAGGTTATTACCAAGTGCACGTCCCATAAGAAATTCCATTGAAAGATAATAAACCTTCTTAACATTCTGATCATGATAAACCTGATGAGTTGCTATCCATCTGTCAATGATGTCATCTTTTACTGCATAGCAGACAGCTTGAAATATCATCTGCGGAGTTGCTTCTTCAATCTTCTTACGATAAAGTTTTTTTACATTTTCTGTTACTTCTTTCTTGAAGCCTGCTTTATCGAAATCTGCGATTTTCTTCATTTTAGAGATCCCCTTCTACTTTTACCACATAATAAGATATGCATTTTCAGTATCTGTATATGAATGAAGCAAAGATAATGCTTATGCTCATTCAAAACACATTTGACATTAATGTAATCACTGTGTCAGATTGTTTTAAACCTTATCTGACACAGATCATAAATACTTTTATCTTGCCACTCCAAGTGTGACTGCCTCACCATTTACATCCCACTCCTTGGTAAATCCCTTCATCTCACCAAGTTTGATGTAATTTGCAAGAACCGCCTGCTTAATTATATCTGCATTATTCATTACAATCTCAGCCAGTTTATCATTATTGGTTATATATACAGTTATTCGATCTGTAACCTGAAAATCAGCTTCTTTTCGCATAGACTGAATTTTTGAAATAAGCTCACGTACAAATCCTTCTTCAACAAGTTCAGGTGTAAGTCTTTCATCAAGAACAACCGTTACCTGTCCATCCTGCTGTGTATTAAATTCTTCACTTTCTGCCGCCTCAATGAGAAGGTCTTCTTCTGCAAGTTCTACTAATGTACCGCTTACATCAAATGATATTTTTCCGCTGTCATTGAGTTCAGACTTAGCTTTATTACCATCTATCCCGGAAAGATATGCTTTTATTCCTCCCAGAAGTTTTCCATATTTGGGTCCGACAGTACGCAGCTGTGGTTTGAATGTGTATGATGAAAAATCCGAAAGGTCATCCTTTAACTCTACATTCTTTGTATTTAATTCGTCTTTAATAACATCTATATAATAACTGTCGAGTTTTTCAGGAGCCTTTACATAAAGATTTGCAACAGGCTGACGGTTCTTAATATTTGCAGCATTTCTGGCCGCACGTCCAAGAACAACGATTTTAAGAACTTCATCCATGTCCTTTTCCAGTTCCTGATCAATGAAATTCTCTTGTACTTCAGGATAATCAGTAAGATGTATAGATATAGGCGCATTTATATCAACACTTCTTACAATATTCTGATAAATGCTCTCTGTCATAAACGGAACCATCGGTGCCGCACACTTTATTATCGTAACAAGTGATGTATAGAGTGTTATGTATGCATTTATCTTGTCCTGTTCCATACCCTTTGCCCAATATCTATCACGGCATCTTCTTACATACCAGTTACTCATTTCATCAACAAATTCTGAAATGACAGATGCTGCTTCCGGTATTTTATATGAACCTAAATTCCGATCAAATTCCTTAACAGCTGTATTCAGTTTTGACAGCAGCCATTTATCCATAACTGACAATTTATCATATTCAAGCTTATACTTCGTTGGATCAAACTGATCTATTTCGGCATAAAGCACGTAAAAAGCATAAGTATTCCACAATGTTCCAAGGAATTTTCTCTGACCTTCTATTACTGCTTTGTCATGGAATTTATTAGGGAGCCATGGCTGTGAATTTGTATAAAAATACCAGCGTATTGCATCCGCACCATGTTTATTGAGTGCATCCATAGGGTCTACCGCATTTCCTTTGGATTTACTCATTTTTTCGCCGTTCTCATCAAGTACATGGCCAAGAACAACCACATTCTTAAATGGTGCTGTATGGAAGAGCACCGTTGATTCTGCCATAAGAGAATAAAACCATCCTCTTGTCTGATCTACTGCCTCGGAAATGAAATCAGCAGGGAAATGTTTCTCAAACTGATCCTGATTTTCAAATGGATAATGCCACTGAGCATACGGCATAGCTCCAGAGTCAAACCAGCAGTCAATAACTTCAGGCACACGTTTCATTGTGCCACCACAGTCATCACATTTGATTTTCACCATATCAACATATGGCCGGTGAAGTTCAATAACATCACGCTCAGGTTTTGAACTGAACTTTTCAGGATTTGCGGCAAGTTCTGACTTTGTTTCATCAGTCATTTTGTCCTTTATTTCCTGAATTGAACCAATTGCAATTCTCTTACCACAATCAGGGCACTCCCATACATTAAGAGGCGTTCCCCAATACCTGTCACGTGAAAGTCCCCAATCCTGTACATTTTTCAGCCACTCGCCAAATCGTCCCTTTCCAATTCCATCAGGGACCCAATTGACTGTATTATTATTTTTTACCATCTCATCAGAGTAATCGGTCATTTTTATAAACCATGATTCTCTTGCGAAATAAATAAGCGGAGTATCACATCTCCAGCAATGTGGATAATCATGTTCTGCAACAGGTGCAGCAAATAAAATTTCACGTTCTGCAAGATCTTTTAACACTTCAGGATCACATGAAACTGCCCCTTCTTTCATTTCCTTTTTAGTCGGCTTGCAGCGCATTCCTGCAAACTTCCCAGACTCAGGCTTCATGCGTCCCTGTGAATCAACCATCTGCACAAACGGAGCATCATATTTTCTTCCAACACGAGAATCATCTTCACCAAATGCTGGAGCAATATGAACAATTCCTGTACCGTCAGTCATTGTTACATAAGAATCGCAATATACAAAAAATGCTTTTTTATGCTGTTTTTCAACTGCATCTGATGCACATTTGTAAAGAGGCTCGTATTCTTTATATTCAAGATCTTTTCCTTTATATGTTTCAAGGATTTCATATGCCTTGCCATTTTCAAGCGGAGCATATTTTGATGTACCTTCTTTATCTTTTTCTTCCAGCAGTTTTCCTACTACTGTATCAAGAAGCGCTGCCGCAAGGTAATATGTATATCCGTCGCATGCTTTTACTTTTACATATTCATCATCCGGATTTACGCAAAGTGCAATATTTGAAGGAAGTGTCCATGGCGTTGTCGTCCATGCAAGAAAATAAGCGTCTTCTCCCTTAACTTTAAATCGTACAATTGCTGTACGATCCTTCAGTTTCTTGTAACCCTGAGCCACTTCATGAGATGAAAGCGGAGTTCCACATCTAGGACAATATGGAACAACCTTGAAGCCCTTATAAAGCTTCCCTGCATCCCACATTTTCTTCAATGCCCACCACTCAGATTCAATATAATCATTATGATATGTTACATATGGTTTACGTTCATACGGTGTGCCATCATACTGGTGTTCATCTGCATCATAATCCGGATCATCCATATATGCCCAGAATCCGACCTGATCAGAGAATTGCTGCCACATGCCTTTATACTTCCAGACAGATTCTTTACACTTCTTAATAAAAGGTTCAATTCCATATTCCTCAATCTGCTGTTTTCCATCAATTCCAATCAGCTTTTCTACTTCAAGTTCAACCGGAAGTCCATGTGTATCCCAGCCTCCCTTACGGATAATCTTGTGTCCCTTCATTGCCTGATAGCGTGGAACCATATCCTTAATTACACGAGTAAGTACATGGCCTACATGAGGCTTTCCATTTGCTGTCGGTGGTCCATCATAAAATGTATAATCCGGACAGCCTTCCTTTTCGTCGATACTCTTCTCAAAGACATGATTTTCATTCCAGAACTTAAGGACCTCGCCTTCGTTCTCTACAAAACTCAGCTTGTTCGAAACTTTGTTGTACATAGAGTTTAATCCTTTCTTAATTTAACATCCCGATTTTCTCGTCACCAGGTATGTAGCCAATCCGTTAAATGCTTATCGGGTAAACCACGGTAGAGTATAACACCTTGCAACATAACTAGTCAATTAATGAACGCACTGTGTGCCTGAATTATATACATTTTACGCCTGATTATGCACCTGTATATCTGAACATTATCATCTTATTTTTACAAATAGAGCAGATGCATATAAAAAAGAGCCATGACCAATTGATGCATACAATCTTTAATACTTTTATCATTTAAAGATGGTGTATATCAAATATGCCAAAGCTCTATTATTTATAAATTACTGTTCCATATCCTGTTTCAAAGTCTGCGTAAGATAATCATTGACAACTTTAGCGACATCATCGGACTCAAGTCCATGAACTCCGCAAGCCTGTTCAAGCGTTTCCATCTGCGATGCCGGACATGTTATGCAATACATTCCGCACCTCATAAGCACCATAGATGCATCGGGATACCAGGCTATTATATCTCCAATCAACATATCTTTATTTATATACTCAATAATTCCGTCATCACCCGGTTTAAGCTCACTTGTATCAGGCTTAGGTGCCGAAGCTCCATAAACTGTATCATCATTCAAATCTATCATTTGTTTATTTACCTCCTGTAATATCAATATGAAATCACCGAATATCAAATCCGGCAAACCCTATATTAAAATCGGTTCATCCACATCTGTCCCCGATTTTATCACAGGAAGCACTTTTCACATGTAACAAATGCTACACATTTAAATATTTATTCCTGAATATAATACTTTTTATTCCCTGCTCAAATTCCGTTCTGGCGAACCATCCGGTATCTTTTTCAAGGATTGATGTATCTGCCTCAAGATGCATAACCTGATCTCTGTTATATTCCCTCGCCCCAAATTTGATTTCTGCATTTGGATTTATTATATTTCTTATAATATTTACATAATCTTTGAGAGTCTTTGTCTTACCGCTTCCCAAAGTATAAACAGCGCCATCTCTGCCTGCTTCTGCCATCTGCATAAAAGCTTCTGCCGCATCATCTGAAAAAAGATAGTCCCATACCTGTTCACACTTGGTAAGTTCAGGAGTTTCACCTTCTAATAACGAATTTATAACTGTACTTATGAGCGTTCCCGCACCATCATTTTCTCCATAAACACTTAAAATTCGTGGCCAGATATGAACCATGCCATATTCTCTGCAAATAACTCTTGTCATCTGTCCTGCACATAACTTCGCCATTCCATATCCGCTTACCGGTATACATGGTGTATCTGAACCAAGTACCCCGTCACAGCCATATTCAGCCTGACTGCCGGCGCCGACAAACACATTGCAGTTCATCATATGTGCCGATTCAACTGCATCAAGTGTACATTTCACATTCTCATTCTGAAGATACATATCAAATCTGTTAGCGCGATTATTAGTTCCCTGCCAGGCCAGATGATAAAATGCATCCACTTCATGTCCAATTTTATCTGCAAGCGATTTAATGTCATTAACATCACATTCAACTATATGAACATTATCATTTTTTACTATTCTGCCAATTCTTGTACTTTGGGGACGGCATACTGCAAATGTTTCGACACCACTTTCGGAAAGTTTTTTTACAAGTGCTGTTCCAAGCACTCCTGTAGGTCCTGTAACCACTGCATTTTTTATTATTCTGTTTTCTCTGCTCATATATAAATTTCCCTGCCCGTAAGCCATGACTTTAAATATTACACTCACATCTGACGCAGATTTTCAACAAACCAATATATCTCACACCTAAAGTTTGCGGATATTCGCTGTCCGGCTTTCAAATTAATTTCATTTTAATATATCTATAAGCTTATCTATTATAGAGAGTGTCTTAACCGTATTATGAACTTCTTCAGCTGTTTTATGCTTCTTTGTAAGCACCTCTTCAAATGACAAATGATCCGATGTGTAATATACACACACCTTATTGTTATAAAAACATATCTTTACAACTCTTCCAAGTCCCATCTTAATAATAGAAAGAAGCTTGAACTCAAGTGAACTGTTAATCATATTTTTTGCTTCATTTTCATCAAAAGCATATGTCATATATCTTTTATCTATCTCATCATTACCAGTTTCAAATACCTTTAATTGTCCTGTCATCCTTTCAATTGCAGGCGCTGTGGCACTTGCAAATATAACAGGATTAACGTTCTCTGTTGGAATTTCAAACTGGAAAATTCTTCCGATTACCGACATATTTGTATTTGCTTTAGTTTCTTTTACGTCTGAAGCCTCAAATACAATATCTTTATATACACCTTTACACTCATTTTTAGAATCGTATTTATACTCATATCCATCTGAAAAAAGGTTTGTGTTTAGAATTTCCCGTTCTGTAAGACTTCCGCTTCCAGAAAAAGTTCCTTTTTCATACATCTCTGCAACAACAGGTGTTACAAGAACTTTTCTGTAATCCAGTTTCATACCTTCAAGTTTAACCTGAAGTCTTATTCTGAATGAAAGAAATCCGGCAAGAGCCAGCATAGCAACTGAGGCAACAATTATACCATATGAAAGCATAATTCCGGTATGATTCAGATATACAGCATAAAGT
>CALMUC010000004.1 GCA_937872845.1 uncultured Lachnospiraceae bacterium
CATAGGGTTCCTTGAGAGTTAATAGGGCAACTGGGATGCCATCTGTTCCGGCACATTTTGAAAGCCGTCAGTTGGCTGACTGCCCGGCATACCTCCGTAATTTGGCATTCCGGTATAACTGCCCTGCGGCGGGTAGCTGCTCTGTGGCTGACCGGTTCCGTTTGGCGGAGCCTGATACTGTCCGCCATTTGCAGGAGGCGTGTAGGCACCGTTAGCAGGAGCCATTCCCTGCTGTGGATAGCCGCCAGGCATTGCCTGATTCTGGTAGCTGCCATTGGGATTTCCCTGCATTGGGTAGCTGCCATTGCCGGCTGCACCGGGCGTTGCCGCACCACCATTCGGCTGGCTGTTCTGGTTTGCACCCGGATGTCCGGTATTGCTGTCAGAACGGTTGGATGGTACAAAGTGCCAGTCCTTGACATTGATCCTCGGACCGGCATTTGCCTGCCCCGCATTCTTTCCTTTCTGATAAATGAACGGATGAAGCTCCAGATCACCATAGATCATCAGCCCGGTTCCTTTCTTTACGCCTGCTTTTGCTAAGCGTTCTGCAAGGAACTTGTTAAAATAGCACTGATAGTAAATGGTTTCTTCCTTTCCATCCTGGCCTCGCTGTGAAACTGCAATGTCCAGAGAAACATATTCCGTACCGGAATTTTTTCCTTGCTGCATCTCAGGATCTCTTGTGGCCCTCCCTAAAATTGTTAAAATTGCTGACATAAAAATTCTCCTTTCTGCCTCTTTGGGCGTTAAAATAGATTAAAATAAAAAAAGTGCCATTATAGCACCGTATAAAACGGCAGTATAATGACACGATTTTCCAAACTTAAACTGCATATGCTTCTGGATGAATGGTCCAGACTCCCATGACGGGACAGCACAAAAACTTAAATACAAGATTATATTAACACAAGATATAGCATATGTCAAAAGAATTAGAACTATATATAGCATATGTAGACGAGGTGGAAGGATAATATCAAAAGAATTTTGGACATAGTTATAAAAGTGCAATATAATATTGTTTAAATCGGAAAATGGAAGGATGAGAAAAATGGAGCAGAAAAACAGAATTCTGATTGTAGAAGACGATACGGATATCAATAATCTTTTATATACGGCATTACAGAAAGCAGGGTATGAGACGGTACAGGCTTTTTCCGGGACGGAAGCGAGGATGCTGTTCCAGATGGATAAGGCGGGCTTTTCTTTGATTCTATTGGATCTGATGCTTCCGGGAATTTCAGGAGAAGAGGTGCTTGCCCAGATTCGGAAACAGGGCAATACGCCGGTTATTGTCCTGACAGCCAAAGACGGATTGGATGAAAAAATCGGGCTTCTTACCAGTGGGGCAGATGATTACATTACAAAACCGTTTGAGATACAGGAGGTGCTTGCCCGGATTCAGGTTCAGCTCCGCCATATGCAGCAGGAGCCGGAACATAAAAGCGTGTCATATAAAAACCTGGAACTGGACCGTGAGCGCTTTGAAGTCCGGATTGCCGGAGTGCTGCTTCCCAAAATTACAAAGCAGGAATTTGCAATTCTGGAGCTTTTACTGGAGCATCCGAAACAGGTCTTCAGCAAAGAAGAGATTTTTGAATATGCGTGGGATGAACACTATATGGGAGAGACAAAGACACTGGATGTACATATCAGCAATATCCGGAAAAAGATAAAAGCAGTAACGCAGGAGGAATATATTGATACCGTATGGGGAATCGGCTACCGTCTGCATTCTTAATCTTTACTCTTTTTTTACTATTTATTTGCGTTTGATTAGGATTTATCCGATATGATAACAGCAGATAAGAAAAGGAGATGAAAGCATTGAGTGAATTGTTATTAAGTACAAATGGATTGACGAAGCAGTATGGTCATCATAAGGCAGTGGATAAAGTAAACCTTCACATAAAAAAGGGTGCTATCTATGGATTTATCGGACGGAACGGTGCGGGAAAGACGACTTGCCTGAAGATGATCAGTGGACTTGCAAGACCGACAGCCGGAGAGATTGAGATGTTCGGGTGTAAAGGAAAAGAACTGGAGAGGATTCGTTCTCGTGTGGGGTGTCTGATTGAAGCACCGGGGCTGTATGGCAACATGAATGCATATACAAACCTGAAAATAAAATGTGAATTGTTTGGTATTCGGAAAAAGGGATACATCGAAGATATCTTAGAGACGGTCGGACTGGAAGGTGTCGGAAAGAAAAAAACGAAACATTTTTCCCTTGGAATGAAGCAGCGTCTCGGAATCGGGCTGGCACTGGTCGGGGAGCCGGATCTCCTGGTCCTTGATGAACCGATCAATGGGCTTGATCCCCAGGGAATTGCAGAGGTGCGTGATACCATACAGAGACTGCGAGATGAACGGAATATGACGATTTTGATATCCAGTCATATTTTAGAGGAATTATCTAAGATTGCAACGGATTATGGAATTATCCATAATGGAAGTCTTCTGCAGGAGCTGACAAGCGAAGAACTGATGAAACGCTGCAGTGAACGGATTGAAATAGAGTTAATCCATCCGGAGCAGGCAGTCCCGATTCTGGACAGAATGGGATTTACCAACTATCAGGTTACAGATAAGAGCCATATCCATATATTTGAACGATTGAATGAAAGCGCCAATGTCAATATGGAACTGGCAAAAGCAGGAATTTTGGTCAATGGAATTTCCATTACCAGTGAAGAACTGGAAACCTATTTCTTGAATCTGACAGGAGGGAATCAAAATGCTTAATATGATAAAAATGGATCTGTACCGGATGGTCCGGACAAAAAGTATGTATGTGGTATGGATTGTGATGGCGGCAGCTATATTCTTCTCCACATCCATGTCGAAACTGGATATTGATACGATGAACAAGGAAGCGGAACAACAGCAGACAGAAAGCATTGCAGAAACAGTGAAACCAGAAACCATCAATATGGGAATGTCCGTATTCCTGCCGACACAGCCGGGAGAAAAAGTAACGGTCTTTGATCAGGTATATGCAAACCTGCAGGCGAAGTTTGTGGCGTTGTTTCTGGTGATTTTTACAGTGCTGTTTTCCAGTGCAGATATAGGAAGCGGTTATATTAAAAATATCGGCGGGCAGGTAAGGAGCCGGAGAAACCTGATCTTTTCCAAAGCTTCCGTGTTGTTTGTGTATACGACTGTTACCATGCTGCTTTATTTCATCATTCAGATTATTGCACAGCAGATGTACTTCGGATATCTGGAGTGGGGGAATGGAAGCGAGTTGCTGAGATACTTTGGTATTCAGATTTTGCTTCATTATGCACTGGTACTAATCAGTATGGC
This sequence comes from uncultured Lachnospiraceae bacterium, assembly GCA_937872845.1. Classification (GTDB taxonomy): domain Bacteria; phylum Bacillota; class Clostridia; order Lachnospirales; family Lachnospiraceae; genus Eubacterium_Q. The sequence continues at coordinate 3,313 of CALMUC010000004.1, forward strand.
GATTGCGGTGGTTTTGAACAGCAACGTGTTCAGCATGACGATTGTTATCTGCCTGTGCATGAATACCATGATTGTCTTATACGGAGTGATCAATCATTTGATCCAGAAGGCAGGTGTGGAGAATTTCCAGATTTTGAAATATACAGTGACAGGAAAGATTGCACTTTTATCCATGTCACCGACCAATAAGGAATGCCTGACGGCAGTTGTGATTGCGGCGGCGTTCGGAATCGTGGTTACATTACTGACAGCATGGGTATTCAGAAAGAGAGATATCTAAATGATAAAACTAGGGTTCGTGCTATTGATAGCAGTGATACTGGTACAAGGAATGTTATTTTGGAAATACCAGCGGCAGGTGAAAGACATCTGCCGCCAGTTGTCGTTTCTGATGAAGCACGACAGCAACATGCTGATTACCAGAGAAATGGATTTTGGAGGCATTGGTGAGTTGGCAGATGTTTTAAACGAATGGCTGGAACTGAAGCGAAGGGAAAAGAAGGAATACTTGAAGAAAGAGGAGATGATTTCGGATACATATACAAATCTCTCACATGATATCCGTACTCCTTTGACATCCCTTGACGGATATTTTCAGTTAATGGAAACCTGTGAAGACCAGGAAGAGCAGAGACGGTATATGAAGATCATACAGGAGAGAATCGGCAGCCTGAAAGAAATGCTGGAAGAATTATTTACTTTTACAAAACTTAAAAACGATTCTTTTCATCTGGAAATGTCATCCTGCTGTATCAACAAGATTTTGAAAGATACCATATTTTCCTACTACGATGAATGGACGGGCAGAGGAATTGAACCGGAGATACAGATTACAGATAAACTGCTGTTTATGAACGGAAATGAACAGGGAATCCAGAGAATTTTTCAGAATATCATAAAAAACGGACTGGATCACGGGGAGAAGAAAATCAGTATTTCACTGGAAGAAGTTGAAAACAACATCCGGATACAGATAAAAAATCAAGTATGTCATGTGGAAAAAATAAATGTAGATCAGGTGTTTGAACGGTTTTATAAAGCGGATGAAGCACGCAGTAAGACTTCCAGCGGTCTCGGCTTATCAATTGCGAAAGAGCTGGTACTTCGTATGGATGGGAAAATCAGCGCCCGGATAGAAGGGAATGAGTTCTGTGTGGAGATTGTGTTTCCAAAATAAAAGGAAAAATTTATATTAAAGCAAGTGAAAATGGGGAATGACTTTATATAGGTTTCATGGTAGAATTACAGTAGAAAGAGAAGAGTCACTCAGTCATTTGTTGTATGAAAGGATGAGTATAATGTATAAAGTAGAACTTAAATTTGATACAAGCAAGCTCGCTCCGGAAACGGTAAATCAGATGTGTGAACAGGCAGATCAGATTTTTGAGCAGGAGGATTTAAGCTGTGCAGTCAAAGCCCTTGGAAGCAGGATTTATCTTGACCGGGGACGCAAGCAGGACTATGGAAGATTCTGGGCAGCAATCTTTCAGTTGAAAAACTCCGTAGGAATTGCAGAGAATTTGTTAGAGTGTTTCTGGTATAACGGAACAGAAAAGGAGAACCTGATTACAGACTTTATAAGGAACTAACAGATGGACAGCTTACAGAGGAAAGGCATCAATTTTGACCTGAATACACAAGCACTAAAGGAATATTATCCGAAAGGTGACTGGCATAATGCATATGCGGATGTAAGGGACTTTTTTGAAGCAAACGGATTTGAGCATATTCAGGGATCGGGATATCATTCGGTGGAAGCAATGTCAGAAGCAAAAGCCATGGCAGTTATTTATCAGATGACAAAAGAATTTCCATGGCTCAATTATTGTGTGAATGTGTGTACCATATCAGATGTACCGGAACTGTTTGATATCTCGCATGTATTTGCCAGAGAAGCGGAACGGTTGGAAAAGAAAAATGCATGATTTGACAAATTATTTCCAATATG
>CALMUC010000005.1 GCA_937872845.1 uncultured Lachnospiraceae bacterium
AGCCCGCCGGGAACTTCACCCTGCGGGCTGTGTTCCCGACCTTGCGGTCAGATACTATTCGTTTCTAATGCATTGCCTTATATGCTGCAATGCCTGCTACTGCCGCCACAATGACTGCGACAAGTCCAAGCAGCATGTTTCTCGTCTTTTTCTTCATCGCTTCAAACTCCTCCTGCTTCTTTACAGCCGAATCAGCTGTTACAGTCTCCGGTTCAGCCTTTCTGCCTTTCTTCTTTACCTGTTCATTCTGTTCTGCTTCTAACTGCTTTATTGCAGGCTCTCCCTCTGTTGATACATAGGTAAGTGCCCTGTTTCCAAACATAAAATGCAGTTTCTTTCCCATATACTCGTAGAAATTCATCCCGTTAAAGGAATAGAAACCACCAAGTGCAATCGGTGCCACACAGGGAATTGCCACATAAGCAGAACCCGTAAGACCGATATACTTGTAAAGAAGAAGGACGATACCGCCACCGACCACTACGCTTGCAATGGAAAATATAAGCTGCCTTGCAGTAAGTCCCATCGCAACCGATTCCTGATAGCGGTCAATATCCTTGTTTACTTCGATTACCATTGTCCCTGCCTCCTATCTTGATAAATCCTTTGTTTCCGGCTTTCTTGTCATTCCAATATTCGCCTCATACTTATCCATTCCATCCGGACACAGTTCCCTAAGCTTATCTACATTGAACAGATAAAGCGGATATTCGCAGAAACCGCTCCTTTGCGTGAATCCTGTAAACTCTCCAATGTCATTGTCTGTAATAAACTTTTCAATATCCGGCATGTCATTCACATTCAGATATCCGCAGTAATTTGGTGCTGCAACCGACAAATTCACAGTCACATCCCCAAAAGGCTCCTCATATCCATCTTCATTACACATAAGACCGATAAACATTGCCCTGTTATTCATATACTGCTGGATATCAAATGTCACCTGCGTTTCTCCGGTTATACTTGAATTATAAGTAACCTGTTTCTTTTCATTATCCATTTCTGCCTCCTTCTATAATCCAAATGCCTTGCTTGTAAGTGTCTGTGCACCCTTCACGCTTCCAACAGTCATTGCTATCGTAAATGTCATTTCACACAGATATATAAGCGTCTGTGCCCAGTCAGCATAACTTCCTGTAAATGCCGGAAGTCCTGCATTGATAAATGCATTACATACCACAATCGCAAGTGCCATCGTTACTGCCTCAAACACACACGAAAGAAAATATTTGCAGTAGGTAGCCATTGTATGACTGACCATTCTGTTTCCTGCCATTGTGGAGCATGCAATCGCACCAAGCGGCACAATAATCAGTATCTTTAAGAACCTGAAATACACTGTGTAGATGATAAAGAATCCACAGATAATAATGATGATTGCAAGCAAAGCTGTAAGTATCAGCATTACCAGACTTTCACCAAATCCGAGTCCCTTAATGATGTCTGCCTGTGTACTGTCAATGGCAAGCTGCGTCGTTGTCCCGGCAGATATAAGTCCTACCAGATTTCCTATGGAAGTAAAAAATGCTTTCATGATCGTGACATTATTTGCAACAAACCATTCTGCAAGTCCCAGTCGGATAAGCATACGCAGGATTGATTCAAACCTCATCTCATCTTTTACATCTATGCTTTCCGAGCAGAAACCGATAACAAAGAACAGCACAACGAGGGATGAGCCGACCGCTACAAAGACCGGCTCAATACCCTCAATGACTGCCCAGGGACCTCCGCCCTTGAAACTGACCGGTGACTGTCCAAGCATTGCAAAGACCAGGGATATCTGATTGTTCCAAAACCCAAACACCGCCTCAAGAAGTGCAAGGATCTTGTCTCCAAGCTTAAAAATATCCATACTTGTTATTCACCTCTTTCCTTTTACTAAAAGGGGAAATGCATTTCCCCAATCTTAGAAGCCTAAGAATGTCAGAACTGTTGAAATACCAGCCATCATGACACCTGCCACAATTCCTTTCAGAGCGGAGTTCATGGTAGATGAATCCTGCTGCTGGTAGGCTTGTGCGAACTCCATAACATTCTTTGCAAGAATGATGACACCAACCGCACCAATGACTGCAATGATAAGTGTCTTTAAATTCTCAAGCGGCTGTGTTACTGCGGAAGTACCTGTACCTGCTGCAAAACAAGTAGTGCTCATAAGCATTACTCCCATAAGTGCTCCGGATACTGCCGGAACCATTCTTTTCTTAAAATGAAGTAATCTTCTCTTCATGCCTTTTCCCTCCAAACCCTTGTTTTCTGCGCTATTGCAGACTGAATTGTTAGTTACTGTAATCTGTTCTTTTCTCATGAT
>CALMUC010000006.1 GCA_937872845.1 uncultured Lachnospiraceae bacterium
CCTGTCAGTCCAATTCCGCTTACAACCAGACCGCGTAAGGAAAGTCGGTTCAGATAGTGTTGGAAGGATAAGCCTTTCGGACCTTCTTTCTGTATCTGGCGCAGGGTATAGGCATCCTGGAGTTCATGGAGCGTCAGAATCTGGAAGGCAAGACAGCTCCAGAGCAGCAGCTCGTCATCCGATAGTCCATATTCTTGTCCATCGTTGATTACAAGAGGAATGGATTTTCCGCCTGTCGTTTTTTGAAATTTTAAGGTTCCGACAGCAGTATAAAGTGTCAGCATAAAAGTTCCCTCCTTCAAGGTTAAGTCAGAAGTGCATAGAGTGCATCATCCTGCTGTAATAGTTTCCGTGCTTTGCTCTGCCATGCCCGTACACGATTGGCTGGTACTTGGTAGTGTTTTGCCAAGTCAAAGCTGGTATATCCCTGCTGTTGCAGATAGAGGGCTACAATTCCCTTCTGAATAGTTGAGGACTGTCCGGTGCCAAGCTGGGTTAAATGCTCAAGAAGCAAGGTCTGGTTTGTGTCCTTTTCCGGGTGAGTTGTTTGTGTATCCTCGTAGGAAAACAAATCACGATAATGGAGATGTTCATCTTCAGATGATGCTTCGTCCAGAGAACAGAGCATGGAGCGGTCACGGGCAATTTTCCGCCAGTAGTCAAAGATGGCATGACGGATGATAGTTTTGGCATAAGGCTGGAATGATCTTCCTTCCTCAAATCCGACAGCCGACCGGCACAAAGCCAGATATCCAATCTGACATAATTCCTGTTGTTCTTCCTCAGTTACATAGGCAGCGGTGCGGGTCATGGAACGAATCATGATCGGAACCAGATCCATGGATTTTTCCACCAGTTGTTTTTGCTTTTTATTTAGTGGTAAGGTCATCATCAATCACCGCCTTTCAGCTGGCTGCCCGGAGGCGGAAGGGAATATGGTTGTTCTTTAAAACATCTGCGGATTCCCGAATGAGCTGGTCGCACATATAGTTGCTGAACTGTCCGATGTGAGCCTGCTTATCTGTCAGACAGAACTTATCTGCCACCCAGCGATATGCTTCCGGTTTGGAAAGGATGCCCTGTTGCCAGATCTGATCGAAAATTCGATGTGCCTGAATCCGCTTTTGACGAAGCTCCCGGTTGGCGAGCGTTCCTTTTGGTATCTTGGTTCCCGGATGTACCCCGACATAGGAATTGCAGGATGGATAGTGGGAGCAGACATAAACCTGTCCGCCATGAGAATGCGTTCCATATACAAAGGATGCATCTCTTAATATTGCTGTTCCGCCGCAGTAAGGGCAGCGGATGATTTTTGGTTTCTTCATCTGTTTTCACCTCGCTTGTACATACACGATACGTAACGTGTACGTGAATAACCAGTACGTACTGTATACTTATATTGTAAGTAAGCAGGTGATGAATTCCCATAGGACGCAAGCGGATACTGATCCCAGATTCGGACTAAATGGCACGAATCCCCATTTTTCAGATGCCGGGATAGAAAATTGCTCGGATGAGCGGGAATAAGCCGCTGTCTGTGAAACGTGGATAATTAACCGGTGTAAAGATGAACTTCTCACAGAAAATCCGTAGCAGGAATAAGCTGATCAGTACCAGACAGAGCAGGTAAGTGTTCCTGCGCCTTCTGGTCCATGGCTTTTTCGGACGGAATTTCACATACAGGACAAAAATCATGGGAATAAATATCAGGTTCGTAAAGACCTGATCGATACATTGGATGATTGAAATTACGTTTAACATAGGCAGTGCCTCCTTTCTTTACATATCCTGTACGTATAAGAGCCTGAAAGTGCAACTTTTTGTTACCAGTCATATTGCTGGTTCTCCTGAAGCCGGAGCAGTGCCGGAATGGGACATGGCTTTAAAGGCAGCTTCTGAGCGGCCAGATAGGGCAGATAAAGCTCTGTAAAAGCAGCAATGCTCATGCTTCCGGTACATTCGGTTGGCTCCGGTATCCGTGGAAACAAAAGCGCTGCATCTGAAAGAGGGAGGATGCAGGGGCTTCCCGTTTCATCCGGATGGAATAAAAAGCCAGAGTTCTCACAGCTTTCCTGTGCGTTACAAGTGCGGCACCAGACGTAGATACAGGAGTGCCAGTTCCCTTCACAGAGGTTCAGAAAATGACGGATGTGCTTGGCATCTGTCTTGCAGTGGGGGTGTTTCATATTCATCACCTACTAAAGAAGCAGGCAGTTCCATGTGGGAGCTGCCTGCAGGAGTCTTCGTTATGAGTTACTGATGTTTCTTTTTGCGTTTGAAGTAAACGATGCCCAGGACACTTGCACCTGCAAGTGCAGCTATGGCGATTCCGGCATACAGGAGAAGCGGCGTCTCATCGCCGGTCTTTACAGGCGGAGCTACCGGAGGCGTCTCCGGTTCTTTCGGAAGCTCCGTCATGTGTACGGTCTGACCTTCATCCTTCAGATCCTCATGGGAAGCAATCTCATGCTCGGTTTTTCCGTCTGTATAGTAGAGCTTTTCAAAGACAACCACATCCTGTCCGGCAAGAGCAGAAGCGTCGAAGGTAAAGGTAACTTCCACAGAGCCGCCAGCTTTTTCTGCTTTAAATTCTGCCTGAGCGGTAACTGGTTTTCCGTCTTTTAACAAAGCCTCTCCGGTTTCCTTATTCATCAGGGTTCCGATGACTTTGTACTCAGATCCAGGCATCAGACCATGATAAGTGACCGTATCTACGATAGTCGCTTCCTTGGAAGCAGAGACATCCTGATCCCCGTCACTGCCGTCTTTGGCTGTGGTTTTGATTTCCGGGAAGTAGATGGTCTGGTTGGCATCTTTGATGTCCGCATGTACCGCTACTTCGTGATCTTCAAAAGTCATTGTTTCAAATGCCACGAGCGTTTTTCCGGAAAGTGCAGAGGCATCAAAGGTAAAGGAAAGCTCTACGCTGCCGTTAGCTTCTTCCGGAGTGAAACTTGTTTCTGCAGTCACAGCTTTGCCATCCACATCGAAAGGTTTTTCGGTTTCCGCATCCATGAGTGTTCCTGTCAGCTTGTACTCTTTGCCTGGGATCAGGTTTTTGTATTCCACAAGGTCTGTAAGCGTCAGTTCTTTTTCCGGTTTTGCATAGTGTGTGCCGGAAGCAGCATCTGTTGCAGTGGTTTTGATTTCCGGGAAGTAAATAGTCTGTCCTTCATCCGCAATGTCTGTGTGTACGGCAACTTCCTTGTCTTTGTAAGCCAGGGATTCAAAGACAACTACTGTTTTCCCTTTTAAGGAGCTGGCATCAAAGGTAAAGGTAACATCTACCGTACCAGCGGATTCTTTTGGCTTGAAGGATGCTTTTGCTGTCACCGGTTTTCCGTCTGCTTCGACTGGTTTCTTTGTTTCTTTATCTATCAGAGTTCCAGTCACTTCATATTTCTGGTTAGGAACCAGCCCCTTAAAGGAAACCGTATCCACCAGCGTGATTTCTTCCTTTGCACAGGAAATATTGGAGTTCGTGTCCGCATCTTTCGCAGTAGTCTTGATTTCCGGGAAATAGATGGTCTGGTCTTCATCGTTGATGTCGGTATGGACTGCAAGCTGCATCTCATCCTGATATAATTCCTCGAAGACAACGGTTGTTTTTCCCTTTAAGGAAGTTGCATCAAAGGTAAAGGTTACTTTGACGGAGCCGGAGGATTTCTTTGCAGTAAATTCAGTTTCAGAAATCACCGGTTTTTCATCCACAAGGATTGGTTCCCCGGTTTTTTTATCCATTAAGGTTCCAGTCAGTTTGTATTTCTGGCCCTTTTTCAGTCCTTCGTATTCCACAACGTCTTCAATGGTCACTTCTTTTGCCGGCTGGCTCATGTGTGTACCGGTCTCGGCATCCAGAGCAGTCGTGCCGATCTCAATGGCATCATCGGTCAGAGTTCCAACCTGTATCAGAACAGAATCCTTATAAACCTTGACTTCAAAGGTTAAAAGATCCATGCCTTTGTTGGAATCACAACGCTGTTCCGCCAGAGTGTAAGTATCGTAAATGAGAGCGCCTTTGGAATCATCCGGTTTGGAGGTGCCGAACCAGATGCCGTCTTCCGAAGACTCACCCCGGTTGGTATTTGCGGTATGTTTGTTCCATTTGGAGGAAGTGCTGGCATAACCGTTGGCATCTGTCACAATCACATGGCTTTCGCCTGTTGTTTTGGAAGTGATCTTAAATGGCACATTTGCCAGACGGTTCTGGCTGCCGTCAGCAATCTTGACAAATTCCAGATCCCCGCGGATGACCTGATTGGAGATGGAATTGTCTTTTGCAGTCAGTTCCACGATTTTTCCCTGTTCTGTGATGTCAAATTCTACAGAGATCTTTCCGCTGTTCAGATAACCGGAAGGTGCAGTTGTTTCATCCACACGGTAATGTCCGAATGGGAGAGCATCTTTTGCAGTTGCAGCAGAACCGGATTTATCGGCAGTAAGTGTAAGGACAACCTGATCTTTCGTGTAGGATGTTCCGTCTACTAATACCGGATTTTCATTTAACGTAGTGATCGCAAAGACAGTACCTTCCAAAGTGGCAGAACCCTGCGGTTTTGCTTCTCCGGTCTCGCTGTCACGTTTCTGGATCTTCACTCCGCCACGGATGACAGATTCTTCTATGGTAGAAGACTGGTATACCGAAACCATTTCCTGCTTACCGTCACCTGTAATTTTCTGTACGAAGACAGTTGGATTGAGCTGGTATCCGGCAGGGGCTTTGCTTTCCTGTACCGTTATGGTACCGAGCGGAAGACAGACGGTCTTGCCATCACTGGTATAGTAAAAGGCATCGCCGCTTACAAAGGAATCTTTGGTAAAATGCATCTTTCCGGAAACATCTGTTTTTAATACCCAGGTACGTGCCGGTTTCTTTCCAGCTTCCGCAGGATCACTGTCAGACTGCTCGGTATAGAACTTGACTGTAAATTCTGCGTTTGCAAGGGAAGCTGCTCCCTGTGGGGAGGCTTTCTTTGTTTCGGCATCCAGCTTTTCAAGCACCAGATTCATGGGATTATTCTGCGGAATATCTGTTACGTTTGCAGCAGAAGTCTGTTCTGCTTTTACGGTGACTTTGTGAGCTTTGGTGTCTACAATGTAGCCTTTGGAAGCAGAGAGCTCTTTTATGGTATAATCGCCTTCCTCCAGTTCGCCGGATCTGGCATACCCGTTTTCATCAGTGGTCAGTTTCTGGATGAGCTTCTCACCCTGATAGATCCCATACACAGCACCCTTTAAGCTGTAATTCGGATTCCCGTCCGATACGCTTCCGTTGGCAGAAGATTTTTTCAGTTCGATCCAGCCGTTTGGAACCTGATACCAGCTTCCGGCAATGGTCTGGCTGCCCTGTCCCGGAACGATGAATGCCCGGAAGCCTTCCGGCGGGTTCGGAAGTCCCTGAATGGCACTGGCTACTTCCAGTGCTTTATCAATATAGGACTGCGGGGCGCCATGGAAAGCTCCGGTGTCAGCGGAATTACCGGCATAGATGTAAGCGACAACCAGATGTCCGATGACATAGCTGTTATCATCACTCCAGCCACTGAAATATTTATCCTTGACGACTTTATCGTAGCCGTAACCGCCGTTTAAGTAGTAGAGCGCTTTTCTGAGCGGGGAGTTCTGGCTTAAAAGGTCATAGGAATAGGAACCAGAGGAAGGTGTTTTCTTCAGTGGTTCCACGCAGTAGGCAGTATTGCTCCCGTCAAAGCTCATGCGGGAGGTAAAATAGCTGCCGTAAGGGATATTGGCACCTGCCTTATAGCTGATGGTGCCGTCGGCTGCATGAACCGGAAAACTGCCGGAAAACAATGCGCCGACTGCGACAAGGACTGCCAGCAGCATAGCCAGCGTCCGTCTGGTATAGGATTTGTATGTCTGAAACATAAGTCTCCTCCTTCTTGAAGTTCAAATGAAAAGGGCAGCGTCAGTGCTGCCAAAAGTTACACAGCCTGTTTCTTCTGTTTCGCAAGGATTTCCAGAAGCTCCTGCCGATCTGTGGTAATCAGCTCCTTTTCCAGATTGGAAGCCTTAAATTCCACAGTGATGTTATTGTTGTTGGTTGAGATCAGACCGTTGCCCCGCTGGAAATGGGTGATGTTCATTACTTCTGTTTCCGATAGATGCAGGATAGTCTTCACCCGCTGTGCCTCTTCATCCTCCATGTTCAGGATAATCTTGGTCTTGCAGTTATTGATGATACCCTTGCCGTACTTCCCGTCATCCAGAGCAAAGAAGTCGTTTAAATCCTGTGTGGCAAAGATGCCGGCTCCGGAGTAAGCACGGATGATCTTGGCAATCTCCAGTACGAATTCCGCTGCAAGCCGGTTGCTGGATGCACCGATGAGCTGCCAGACCTCATCGACAAAGATGGCTTTCTCTTCGGTACGGTTTTCCTTCGCTTTATCCCAGACATAATCCAGGGCAACGAACATGCCGACCGTTAAAAGATCGCTGGAACCGGTCAGTTCGGAGATATCCAGTACCGTATATTTATTGGTCAGGTCCACATTGGTCTGCTGGTTAAAGGAAGAAGCAGAACCGTGAACCAGGCGGTTCAGGATATGAGCCAGACGTTTGGTATCCTCGCTTTCCAGCAGGACATTGTAGACATCCTCCAGAATGGGCATCTTTTTGTACTGCTCCGGATGCTGCGGATCTGTCAGGGATTCATTTTTATGTGTAATCCCTTTTCTGGCATAGGTTTTGATTAGGGCTTCATCCAGAAGCTGCTTCTCCTCATGGGACATATCCGGGATCAGCAGACTGAAGAAGATGTGAAGCCTTTGGATCTTGCCTGCCAGTGCGGAGGCATCCAGTGTCGGTCCGTCCAGCAGTTCATTTACAGAATTGTCTACCTTCCGGATTTCCATGATGTTGATACAGTTCTTACTGGCAGGAGAGATCTGGATAAATTCTCCGCCGACATTCCTTGCAGCCCGGTAAAATTCGTGTCCCTTTAGCGGAGCGATGATGAACACCTGGATGCCTTTTCTTCGCATCCTTAGTGCCATGGTCTGCATGGTGAAGGTCTTTCCTGCTCCCGAACAGCCTAAGATACAGATGTTGCTGTTCTTGTACTGCCTGGAATCAAAGATATCCGCAATGACCAGGGAATTGTTATGCTTGTTTACCCCAAAGAGGATTCCGTTATCATCGCAGATACTGTAGCTGACGAAGGGATAGCAGCTTGCCGCCCCGGAAGTCAGTACGTTCCGCTTGGACAGCTTAAAAAGCTTCTTGTCCAGATTTGCCAGCGGCAGAGAGGAGAGAAAG
>CALMUC010000007.1 GCA_937872845.1 uncultured Lachnospiraceae bacterium
ATCCGGAGCAATCCGGGTAGCCAAATTTTAAAAAAAATTGAAAACAAAATAAACAGAACAAAACAAACAGAACAAACAGAACAAAACAAGTGGAACGAAATAAACAGAACAAAATAATAAAAATAAAGAAAAATATGGATAAGAGCAGCAAAAATAAAAACAGAAAAAAATCATTGAATAAATGTTTATATAAAGCAGGTTTTTTTGTTTTTCTGGCATTTTTTGTTTTGATTGTAGTTATTATTGCAATCGGAAACGGTAAGAAGAAGGCACAGGAGAAAAAATTAAAGGAACTTGCGGAACAAAGTAAAGAACAGTCTGCTGAGCAAAGTACTGATGGAGATGTTGATACGAATACGGATGCTGATTTAAATTTGCAGTCAGATGGTGATTCTGCACATTCGGACAGCAGGATAAAAATCAGCTGTAAAATACCATCTAAAAATATAGACTGGGATAAATTAGAAGGTGAAAATAAAGATATTTATGCCTGGATTTATATTCCGAATACAAATGTTGACTATCCTGTTCTTCAGAGTTCAAAGGATACGAATTATTATCTTACTCATAATATTGATAATTCAGAGGGGCACCCCGGATGTATATACTCTCAGAATATAAACAGTAAAGATTTTCTGGATCCGAATACAGTTTTATATGGACACAACATGAGAGACGGATCAATGTTTAACACCCTTCATAATTTTGAATCAGGTGAGTTTTTTGAAAATAATCAATATATATATATTTATACCAGAAATAAAAATTATGCCTATAAGATTTTTGCTGCATATACATTCAGTGATGCAGATATTCTGACAAGTTTTGATTTTAATACACCAGAATGTTTTCAACAGTATCTGGATGGCATTTTATCTATCAGGGACATGAGCAGTCACATCAGGAAGGATATGACAATTACTTCAGATAATCATATACTGACTTTATCTACTTGTACAAACGGGACACCGCATAATAGATATCTTGTTCAGGGCGTACTTATAAATGATCCGACATTTACTGATAAATAAAAATAATGTATATTTATTGAGAACGTTATGAGCAGTATCATAACGTTTTTTTGTTATTTGAAAATATTAAAAGAGGAGACAGAAGGATATTTATGAGCATACTGACAGTAGAACATTTATCTCACGGATTTGGAGACAGAGCAATTTTTGAGGATGTTTCATTTAAAATGCTTAAGGGAGAGCATATAGGTCTTATTGGTGCAAATGGTGAAGGAAAATCGACATTTATGAATATAATCACTGGTAAGCTTATGCCGGATGCGGGGAAGATAGAATGGTCGAAAAACGTGCATGTCGGTTATCTTGATCAGCATACTGTTCTTGAAAATGGTATGACTATCAGGGAAGTGCTGGAAGGAGCATTCAGCGGACTCTATGAAATGGAAAACAGAATGAATGAACTTTGCAGCAGACTTTCAGATGATGGAATGGATGAGAAAATCATGACTGAATATATGGAAGAACTTGGAACTATACAGGATCTTCTGACTGCACATGATTTTTATATGATTGATTCAAAGATAGAAGAAGTTGCAAGGTCACTTGGAATTCTGGAGCTAGGTCTGGACAGAGAAGTTACTGAACTTAGCGGAGGTCAGAGAACTAAGGTTCTTATGGCAAAACTTCTGCTCGAAAAACCTGATATTCTTTTATTGGATGAGCCTACAAATTATCTTGATAAGGAACATATTGAATGGCTGAAAAGATATCTTCAGGATTATGAAAATGCATTTATTTTAATTTCACATGATATTCCATTTTTAAATAGTGTTGTAAATATCATATATCACATGGATAATAAAGAACTTAATAGATATTCAGGAAATTATGACAAATTCTGTGAGGTTTATGAGATGAAAAAGTCTCAAGCGGAAGCAGCATATACAAGGCAGCAGAAGGAAATTGCAGATCTGAAAGATTTTGTTGCAAGAAATAAGGCGAGGGTTGCTACGAGAAATATGGCAATGTCGCGTCAAAAGAAACTTGATAAGATGGAAATTATAAGTCTTGCCGTTGAGAAGCCAAAATCTGAATTTATTTTTAAAGAGGCTCGTACAGCCGGAAAATATATATTTGAAACAAAAAACCTTGTGATTGGATATGATGAACCATTATCAAAGCCTATTACAACAGAAATGCAGCGCGGCGAAAAGATTGTACTTACAGGAACAAATGGGATTGGAAAAACGACACTTTTAAAAAGTATACTTGGACTGATTACGCCAATTTCAGGTAAAGTAGAATTGGGGGAATATCTAAGCATAGGATATTTTGAACAGGAGATGGATACACATATTTCAACAACATGCATAGAGGAAGTATGGAAAGAATTTCCTGCATATACACAGTATGAAGTGCGCAGTGCACTGGCAAAATGTGGACTTACGAAGGAGCATATAGAGAGTCTTGTGAGAGTGCTGAGCGGAGGAGAACAAGCGAAGGTAAGACTTTGCAAACTTGTTAATAAGGAAACAAATATTCTGCTTCTTGATGAACCGACAAACCATTTGGATAAAGATGCCAAAGAAGCATTGAAGGAAGCACTTGTTAAATATAAAGGAAGCATTTTAATGGTGTGTCATGAACCGGAATTTTATGAAGGGCTTTGTGATAAAGTCTGGGATTGTACAGGCTGGACAACGAAAATTGATTTATAGTCATGTAAATTGTATTTACTTTTATAAAAAGCGGTGATAAAGTAAGCCTTGGATAGTATTCCGAAGAGAAACTATACCGGATTGACAAAAAACTATTGTTGCTGATTCGAAAAATGACAAAATTTTTAGCTTGTATCTGATTTTATGAACGAGACTGAAAAATCCTATCCTTACATTAAGAAGTATAAATACTGAAGTTTGAATGTTCTTCAGAAATTTGAATACAATGGAGGGATAAGTATGAAAGTTGGATTCATCGGCGCAGGGAGAGTTGGATGCTCTCTCGGAAAATATTTTACGATGCATGAAATTCCGGTTTCCGGCTATTTCAGCAAAAATCCAAAAAGTGCTGCTTTTGCAGCTGAATTTACACAAACAAATGGTTACAAAAATATAGAAGAATTGATCCGTGATTCGGACATGATTTTTCTTTCTGTACCGGATGGGGTAATTCAGTCAGTGTGGGAACAGATAAAAGAGTTTCCGCTACAGCAAAAAATAATCTGTCATTGTAGTGGCTGTTACAGTGCCGCTGTCTTTTCGGGAATTGATCATAAGGATGCTTATGGTTATTCAATCCACCCGCTCTTTGCAGTTTCTGATAAAGAAATGTCATACAAAGAGTTTTCAAAAGTTATTTTTACAATTGAAGGTTCACCTGTGAAAATGGAAGATGTCACCGCACTTTTAAATAAATGTGGAAATAAATTCATGAGAATCACAGCGGAAAATAAGACTTTATATCATGCTGCAGCAACGGCTGCAAGCAATCTGATGGTAGGTCTTGTGGCAATATGCTGTGATATGCTTAATGACTGTGGATTTTCAGAACATGAGGCGCTGGAAGCATTGTCGCCGATATTAAGAGGAAATCTTGAACATATTCTGAAAGATGGGCCACAGGCATCGCTTACAGGTCCGGTTGAAAGAAATGATATCGCAACGGTTAAGAAGCATTTAAATGTTCTGAATGGGCGTGACCGCGAGATTTATCGTCTTCTATCTGAAAGAATTACGGAGATTGCAAAGAATAAGAATAAAGACAAGGATTACGAAAAAATGGAGGAACTTTTAAAATGAAGCATACAGTATTAACTCTGCAGGAACAGAAAAATAATAGCGATAAGATAACAATGATTACATGTTATGATTACTCCATGGCAAAACTTATGGATGAAGCAGGAATGGAAATGCTGCTCATCGGAGATTCACTTGGTATGGTAATGTTGGGATATGAGGATACAATGCCTGTTACGATGGAAGATATGATTCATCATACAGCTGCTGTATCGCGCGGCACTAAGAATGCATTTGTTCTTGCTGACATGCCATTTTTGTCATATCAGACATCTGTATATGATGCAGTTGTAAATGCGGGCAGACTGATAAAAGAAGGTCATGCAAATGGAGTTAAACTTGAGGGTGGAGCAGCTGTCTGTGAGCAGATAAAAGCAATTGTAAAAGCATCAATTCCTGTATGTGCACATATAGGACTTACACCGCAGTCGGTAAATGCTTTTGGTGGATTTAGGGTTCAGGGCAAAACAGAAGCTGCGGCGAGAACATTGATTGAAGATGCAAAGAAAGTAGAAGCTGCAGGTGCATTTATGGTTGTTCTCGAAGGAATTCCTGCACCGGTTGCATCTATAATTACTAAGGAACTTACAATTCCGACAATAGGAATTGGAGCTGGAGCTGATTGCGATGGGCAGGTGCTTGTATATCAGGATCTTCTTGGAATGTTTTCAGATCTTACGCCAAAATTTGTCAAGAGATTTGCAGATGTCGGTACAGTAATGAAAGATGCATTTAAAGAATATTCAAAGGAAGTTAAGTCGAAAACATTTCCAGGACCTGAGCATACATATAAAATATCCGAAGAAGTACTTGAAAAATTATACTAAGCAATCATGAATCAAAATGGCATTTTGACTCCGCCATCATATGATTTGTTATAATGTAAATATAGTTTCATATATATAAAATGTGGTTTTGTCAGATGCAAAGCCACATTTTTTTTGTAAAAGGATTTTAATGTGACTGATCATTTATATTTATGCATTATAAAGTGTTTTTTTTTTATTGCATGTGATAAATTATAAATAAGATAGAATGGTAGGAATATATAAATATTATATATATTTATATATGTACTGATTGATATTATGTGAGGGGTAAAATAATGGGGAAAAGCGGACTTGATATTTGTAATGATAAATTATTTGATGATTTTCCTGAAACACTTGCATTTGCACATTTTGAGTCAGGATTTTTTAAAATCGACAGGATCAGTAAATGTTCTGGTGATTCAGATTGTGCTGAAAACAATTTTATAGATATGATGAACAGTAAATCATTTGAAGAGCTTGTTTATACGCCGGACAGAAAAGTAATTATAGATGAATATAATAAGGTGAAAAAATCAGCGAAAAAAAACGGAAGTACAGATTTCAGAGTTTGTTTAAGTGATGGCATCATACGCTGGTTTAATATGAAATTTCATAGATTAAGTGAAGTTGATGGCATTTCATATTACTGCATTGTATTTAATGATATTAATAAATATAAAAAAACTGAACTTGATATTATTAAAGCCGGTCAGATGTATGATAATGCTGCGGCAGAGGCCAAATTGATCATATGGGAATATGATATAAAAACAAAACAGGCAGCTTTTATAAAAAATCGTTATATGAAAAAAATATGCAGAAAATATGCATTGCCGGATGTTTTAGAAAATATACCGGATTCTCTTACTCAATATGTTGACGACAGAGACAAAAAAAGTTTTATTGAAGTATATCGTAAGATTAACGATGGAGAAGATTATGCATGTTGTGAGTTTCGTTTCAAGATGCCGGACCATGAAGCTCAGCAGTATGAGCGCATGTCTTTGAGAAGAATAACAGATGCAGATGGAAATCTTATAACAGTTCATTGCTGCGGACAGAATATAACATTAATGAAAAGGGCTGAAATGGAATATATTGGTTTAAGGAGGCATCTGAGTGAAAATCTGCATGATGTTGTAGGAAGCTTTTATCTTGATCTGTCACAGAACAGATACATAAATGGGTACAGTTCATATCCGGGAGTTGTCGAATCATTAAAAAGGAAAACTGCAGATGAACATTTTGCTGCAACCGCAGAAACTGTAATAAGTGAGAATATAAAAAAAAGAATTCTGGAAAATTATGTATGTGAAAAACTAATAGAAAGGTATCGCGGCGGGCAGAAACAGATTGAATGTGATTATCCTGTATATACATCAAAGGGTGGTGTGATGTGGGTTCATTCTATCTTACATATGATGCTGAATCCTGAAAGTGGAAATGTTGAAGGCGTAACATATTCAAAAGATGTAACAAAGCAGAAACGTAATGAAGAAATTCTCAGGAAAATAAGCAGTAATAGTTGTGATTATGTCGGAGTGCTCGATCTGCTGGATTTTTCATTTGAAATGAGTGTGGTTAACTGGGAGTGTGATGCAGTTACCGCTGGTAATAAATTGCCTTACAATGATGTGAGAAATATGCTGGCATATTCATATATGAAGGATTCTAAACGAAATGAATTTTTAAGAAAAACATCATGCGATAAAATAATTGAAATATTAAATAAAAAAACACAGCATATAGTGACATTTGATTTTTATGATATTGAAAAACCGGAAGAAAAGAAAAAGAAACAAGTGGTGTTCAGCTGGATAAATGAGGAACATAGAGAGATTTTAATAATCCAGCAGGATGTAACTGCTGCATATGAACAGGAAGAAAAACAAAGTGAACAGATGCGTCGCGCTGTTATGGAAGCAGCGCATGCAAATGAAATGAAAACGGAATTTTTATCTAATCTGAGTCATGATATGCGTACTCCGTTAAATGCAATTCTGGGGTATGCAGGCTTTGCAATGAAAACTGATAATGCTGACGAAGTAAAGGAATATATAAAAAAAATAACACAGGCGGGAAATATACTTCTTACACTCATAAATGATACACTTGATCTTTCAAAAATAGAGAATGGATCAGTTACGTTGAAAAAAAATCCAATAGGATGCGGAGAGGTTATAGAGCGTGTTATTGCATCAATACGGCCTGATGTTGAGAAGAAACATATTAATTTAGTTATAGATAACAGACGTGCAGTCATGGCGACCATCAATATTGATGCATTGCGTGTTCAGGAGATTTTTATAAATTTAATTTCTAATGCTATTAAATTTACACCTGAATATGGTGAAATCTTATTTATCGTAGAATGCGTTAAACTTGAAAAAAATTGTGTTCATGATCGTATTACAGTTCGTGATAACGGATGTGGAATGAGTAGAGAATTTTTGGAAAAAATTTATGAACCGTTTACACAGGAAAGATTAAAAGGTAATACTGAATCAAGTGGCAGCGGACTCGGACTTTCTATCGTTAAACGTCTTGTTGATCTGATGGGCGGAACAATAGAGGTAAAAAGTGAACCTGGTAAAGGTTCTGAATTTTCCGTATACCTGGATTTTGAAAGGGTAGATGATCAGGAAGTTCATACTCAGATAAATACTGGAAAAGATTTGAATCTTGAGGGTAAAAGGATTCTGATTTGTGAAGATAATGCAATGAACAGGGAAATTGCAGTAAGACTTCTTGAGTTTAAGGGTGTGAAAACGGAGATAACAAAAAATGGAAAAGATGGACTGGATGTATTTGAAAATTCAGAAACCGGATATTTTGATGCAGTTTTAATGGATATCCGCATGCCGGAAATGAACGGGTACGAGGCAACAGAAAATATTCGTAAGCTGGAACGCAGTGACGCAAAAACTATTCCAATTATTGCAATGACTGCAGATGCATTTGACGATGATGTACAGAAATGTATAGAAGCTGGAATGAATGGACATATATCAAAACCGATAGATCCAAATGTTTTATATCATGTGATTTCAGAAAATTTCATAAATAAAGGACATAGAGATATCTCTTTTTATCGTTAAATAATATATTTAACAAATATCTTTGTCTGATGACAGAAATTCATTAAATAATTGATTTCATATAGATTGACTTTCAGAGGGGGATAATGAGTATATGGAAGATGAAAACCAGATTATAATAGAAAAACTCACAGAATGGGGATGCGACATTGAAGGAGCAATGCCGAGATTTATAAACAACAAGGAATTTTATTGCCAATTGCTTCGTGAAGTTCCTGAAGAGGCAGATTTTGTATTGCTGGGTGAAGCAATCAATTCAAAAGATCTGAACAGATCATTTGAACTTGCACATACATTAAAGGGGATGCTTGCAAATATGGGACTTAAGCCAATGTTTGAAGATTCTTATATTATAGTTGAGAAGCTTCGCAGCGGGACTTTTGATAATGTTAAGGAAAATTCCTTGTTGTTTATA
>CALMUC010000008.1 GCA_937872845.1 uncultured Lachnospiraceae bacterium
AATACATAGTACTGTGAAATCAAAGTAAATATTTCTATCAACAGAACCTTTTATGACAACATCTCTTTCACACAAATACTCCGATAATCACTCGGTGATATTTTATATCTTTCTTTAAATACTCGGTTAAATGTTCTCTGACTTTCAAATCCACTATCCAGACAAATGTTTGTAATAGAATCACTCGTATTTTCCAAACGATGGCATGCATAGTTCAGCCTTGCATCGTTAAGATATTGATTAAAGTTTCTATGGAATGTTTTGGAAAAGAGTCTGGATAAAACATATTTGCTCACCCCCAGATCTTTTGCCATCTCTTCCAGCGAAAATTTCTTCTTAAAATTTGCTGATATATAGGAAACTGTCTGGTAAATAAGATCGTTGCTCCCCACATTACTCTTTTCTACCAAATTTAATTTTCCTATGCAGCGTGCCAACACAATTTGAAGATATGCCTGTGCAACAGTAATATCCGACTGTTCTGTCTCTAAAATTGCATTTATAACCCTATATACCTCCGGTTCAACCTTTTCCGCTTTGATGATTGGGTATTCAGGAGCCATGGATTGCATGATATCTGCAAATTTGGCTATCGTAAATGGCGATGCAATCAGATAAGTCGCTTTATTTACACCGGGTGTCAGTACCTGATAGTGATGAATAACATCTGGAAATACAAAGCCTATATCTCCTTTTTCCATATGGTATAGTTCCTGTCCGACACCAAGTTCTAATGCTCCACTTGTTACACAAACGATCTCCAGTGCATTATGAAGATGTGGTTCAATATGTTTTGACTTCCTATTTATTGCTATAATCTCCTCTTTTGTGTCAACATATTTTAACTGCATGAAATACTCCCCTTTGCAACATTTGTCTATATCTTCTTTCGATTTGGCAAGCAATCCTTTTACACCTATCTTATAATCAACTTGTAAATAAGGAAAGGAGGAATTGCAAATGAGCAACCTAAAAAAATATCTGAATGACCTTTTAGTATTCTACACTGAATATTTTGAGCATCCTTACCATGTATAAATACTAAAAGGACTATTTTGTGAAAACTGAATATTTTCTTAAGGCCATTTCACAAAAATGAAGTGGTCCTTTTTTATTTTCAAAATACAGTTCAATCACTTTATATATAGAAAAAAGCACTGTCTCATCGAGCAACGACCAGACAACGCTTTCTCCTGTCAATTCTAATTTATGTCTGATGCATCTGTTACTTCATCTGCAGCAATTCCTTTTTCTGCTTTCAGTTTTTTATTTGCATCTTCTACATTCATTCTTGAAAGTACAAACATAATCAATACATCAAAGATTAACGGAAGCCAAAGATACATAAACTGCATCATATCAAGTGCAGACTGCGGCTGAGTTGCATTTGTTCCGATATATCCACTGAACTCAAGCAGCCATCCAACAACAGCGGTTCCAATACCTCCACCGATTTTTACGCCAAGAGAAGTACAAGAGTACATCGTTCCGTCAATTCTCTTTCCCTGTGTAAGATAAGTGTACTCAGAGCAGGATGCGATAACTGCATTCATATCTCCCTGCCATGGTCCCTGACCTAAGGCTGCAAGAGCTGTAAATGCCATCATCAGCGGAACACTGCCCATATATCCGGCAACAACAACAAGTGCTCTACCGATGACTGCTAAGACATAACCTCTTAAGTTCAGTTTATACATACCTTTCCACTTACCAACTAATGTCGGTGTGAAAATCAGGGCAATGATCAGTGGAATATTTACTGCCCATGCAAATTGTCCAAACAAATTCTTATTTTTCAGTACCCATGTCATGTAATAAATGCCAGCTCCAATCATGGCACCATATAACTGCTGTAAAATATATGTTCCACAAATCATCATGTAATATTTGTTTTTAACAAGAAGCTTGAATGCCTGTACCATTCCGTACTTTTCATTATCATCCTTTACTTCTCCTTCGTTAAGTTCTTCCTCAGGAAGTTCCTTAACAGAAAGTGCTGAAATCGTATTTACGACCAGACCAATGATTGCATAGATAATAGCAACCGTTCTCCATGCCGCAGCATCTCCACCACATTTATCTACAAATCCAACTGTAATCGCCTGAATCAGAAGACTTGTTGAAAATGCAAAAATAAAACGGTAAGATCCCATCTGTACACGCTCTTTGCTGTTCTTTGTAATCAGTGACGTAAGTGCTGAATAAGCAATATTGTTTGCTGTATAAAACACACCATTTAACAGTGTGTAAGAGATAAAGAACCATGCATATTTAGCCGTTGTTCCCAAGCTGACTGGTACTGCAAAGCAGCTGACCAGCGTAATGGCACAACCAATATATCCGTATAGCATCCAGGGTTTCGCTTTTCCCATTTTACTGTGTGTTTTGTCAATCATTGATCCAAAAAATATATCCGTAAAACCATCAAATAGTTTTGATACGGCAATCAGGGTACCCACGACACCTGCAGCAAGTCCTACCGAGTCCGTCAGATAGACCATCATAAAAGATGTCAGGAACGCATAGACTACATTACCTGCAATATCACCTGATCCGTATCCAATTTTGTTATACCATTTCAAATACTTTTTTTCTTCCATCGAATTTCTTTGCTCCTCATCTTCATCGCACTTAGAATTTCAAGATGTCTAACAGAGTATGATGTCTAATTCTAGTTTTTTCTCTGTTTTTGTCTGATTGCTCTGTATATCCGGACTTTACATAACAATCAGACTCTCTTTCCTTGTTTACGGGTTACATGAAACTTTATTATCCCTTTATATACGGTATCAGTGTAAACTGGAACCGGAATAATACATCATCAAATCGGTACTGCTCCAATACAACTGGACCACAACTATTAGAACCAATGCCATTTAATGCGTAGTCAACAC
>CALMUC010000009.1 GCA_937872845.1 uncultured Lachnospiraceae bacterium
GGTTTCAAAAATATCTTGACACATCTTTCAAAATGAAATAAAATGAACATTGTTCATATGAACAATGTTCATTTTGCTGTTGTGCGCCCGGCGGGCGCACGTTTCAACGGGTGCAAGTCCCGAATCCGCCCGGTAGTGGGAAGGATATAGCCAATGGCAAGGGTGTCGTGGGTGACTGCGAATCTGAAGGAAGCCGGATGGCAAATCTCTGGTCTGACGTACAGAAATCACATCAGGCTATGCATGAGGGTAAGGCTGCAACACAAGTCGAAGCCCAATAACTACACGGAATCATGTATGGTAAATGTGGCAGATGGATGGAGAGAAGGAACGTGTGAGTACCCGGGGAGATCTGCATGATACGCTCTGAAAAGAGTAACTATTGTCGTAAGGTAGTACTGAACATGCAGAAGTCAGCAGAGGTCATAGTAGCAAACTGAACAAGTTCAGTTCAGAGGCGAAGGACCGAATCAATAGGAGTCCCCAGTATGACAGAGAAAGGAGGAATGGCTGATGAAGGCAGAAAACTCTGACAACAGAGACTGTCCGCAGAGAGATAGTGCGGAACATGAAGGGCATGTGGAAGTGCGGAGGTCATTCCGCTCGATATGGAAAGAAAAGGACAGTGCACGGGCAGAGCTCTTAGAGAAGATACTGTATAAGGACAACTTAAACAGAGCCTATAAAAGGGTGAAGGCAAACAGGGGAGCACCGGGAATCGATGGAATAACTGTCGATGAAATAGGTGCATACCTGCGGGAAAATCAAGAGGCCATTATCGAGAGGATTTATAAAGGGAAATATACCCCCGACCCGGTAAGACGAAAAGAAATCCCAAAAGCAGACGGTGGAGTACGAAAGCTTGGTATTCCAACAGTCAAAGACCGTATTTTTCAACAAGCCATTTCACAACAACTGATGCCGATTTACGAAGCGCAATTCTCAGATGGAAGCTTTGGCTACCGCCCGGGAAGAAGTGCAAAAGATGCTGTCACTAAGGTGAAAGAGTATGCAGAAGAGGGATATCGCTATGCGGTATCAATCGACCTTTCGAAATACTTTGATACCTTAAACCACGAATTACTGCTGAACATCCTACGAAGAAATGTGAAGGATGAAAGGGTAATACAATGGATTAAGAGATACCTTAAAAGTGGTGTCCTGGAAGATGGAGTAGTTGTGGACACAGAGGAAGGTTCTCCGCAGGGAGGAAATCTGTCTCCACTATTGGCAAATGTCTATCTGAATGAGTTTGACGAAGAATTCCAAAAGAGAGGTGTTCCGTTCGTACGCTATGCAGATGATATCGTTCTGCTGGCTAAGAGCGAAAGAGCCGCAAAGAGACTTTTGGAAACAAGTACGAACTACCTTGAAGGAAAGCTTAAGCTGACTGTAAACAAGGATAAAAGTCGTGTGGTTAGTGTGTTTGCAATCCGAAATTTTAAATTCCTTGGCTTCGCATTGGGAAGGAACGGAAAGGGCATCTATGTCCGAGTTCATCCGAAGTCATGAAAGAAGTTCAAAGCCAAGCTGAAAGAACTTTCTTCCCGAAGGTCTGTTCAGAGCATACGACCGGCACTGGATAAGATAAAGGTATATGCGAGAGGATGGCTTAACTATTACGGACTGGCAGATATGAAGAAACCCATTGAGGACATCAATAGTTGGCTCTACCATCGGATTCGGATGTGTATTTGGAAACAATGGAAGAAACCGAAAACGAAAATGAAAAACCTTCTTAAACTCGGAGTGTCCAACGATCTGGCAATGCAAGCGGCTAACAGTCGGAGAGGTTACTGGTTTGTGACACACACAGTTGCGGTCAACATAGCTTTAACAAAAGAAAGACTGATACACAATGGCTTTTATGACTTAGCCATTGCATATCAGTCAGTGCACGTCAACTATTGAAAGCGCCGTGTACCGAACGGTACGCACGGTGCTGTGAGAGGACGGCGGTTAATCACCGCCTCCTACTCGATTTATTTCAATGTGCGGCAATCATGTTCAGAATGGAAGCTTTCGGTACGACACCGACTGACTGCTGAATCACTTTACCGTCTTTGATCACTACCAGGGTAGGAATGCTCATAACACCGAATTTTCCGGCAAGTTCCGGCTGTTCATCTACATTTACTTTTCCCACTTTGGCATCGGTGGTTTCTTCAGCAATCTGGTCAACAACAGGAGAGAGCATTTTGCAGGGAGCGCACCAGCTTGCCCAGAAATCAAGCAATACGGGTTTGGAAGAAGAAAGCACTTCCTGAGAAAAGTTATCTTTTGTAATGGTAATAACTGACATAATATCCTCCATTTCTGCACCTTAAGGTGCATCGCAACGATTTTTTTTATGGTGGTTCTTGTTTACTGATAAGATGATTATATGCATTGCTTGAAAATTATTCTGTGACCAAATCACAAAATCGATGTTTTTTCTTTTGCAAGAAAATGATGGGTTAACATAATGTTGCAAGACAAAGAAAACAGGAATAAGATGATATGCGGTCAGTTATTTTTATGATAAAATGATAGAGAAAGTATCGGCATACAATTGTGAACAAAATGCTGAATCGAAAATGCTTGCTGAAATTAGGAGGAAACAGAGATGAGTCTGCATGAAGAAAAGGCCAGAAATTTGTTTATGGAAGGATACAATTGCAGTCAGTCTGTTGTTCTGGCATTTTGCGACGATATGGGAATCAGCAAAGAAGCAGCACTTAGAATGTCATCTGCATTTGGCGCAGGGATAGGCGGGATGCGTGAAGTATGCGGAACAGTGAGCGGTATGCTTATGGTAATCGGTTTTTATTATGGTTATTCCGATCCTGGAAATTTTGAGGCCAAAAAGGAGTTATATGCAAGGGTACAGAAACTGGCAGACAGGTTCGCAGAAGAAAACGGATCGATTATCTGCAGAGAACTTCTGCATCTGGATAAAGGAGTACGTCCGCAGGCACAGGAGCGGACTGCAGAATATTATAAGAAACGTCCGTGCCCGGAGTTGTGTGCCATGGCAGCAAGATTTGTGGATGAATATATGGAAGAGAATCCGATATGAGAGAGCAGACGGTAAAAGTCATTGTTGAAAACAGAGGAAGAGAATACACAATCTCTGCCAGACGGGGCAGGAGACTCTCTGATGTACTGCTTGAAAATGGGTTTGCATTGGAAACAGTCTGTGGCGGAAGCGGAAACTGCGGAAAATGCAAAGTGCATTTTATGACACAGGCACCCGCTGTTACCAATGCTGATTGCAAAAAACTGATGTCCGGGGAACTCCAGAATGGGGAAAGACTGGCCTGCATGGTATTGCTGCAAAGCGATTGCAGAGTGGAACTGCTGGATTTCGCTGAAACGGGAAAGTTTCTGATCCCGGATGTAATGGGATCAAAAACAGAAAAAACGCAGCGAAAAAGTAGCGAAGATCAGGGCGGACATTATGGTATCGGCATTGATATCGGAACAACCACACTTGCAGCAGCGCTGATCCGGATAGGGGAAAACAATCAATTTGCAGGCAAAGAAGTTTCGCTGAAAAAGGTATGTGATCGTATTCTGGCAGCAGAAACAGGACTGAATCATCAGCGCCGGTATGGCGCTGATGTTATTTCCAGAATTCAGGCAGCCCAAAGCGGATTGGCTGATGAAC
>CALMUC010000010.1 GCA_937872845.1 uncultured Lachnospiraceae bacterium
GGAATATGCATATAAAATATTATCTATACCTTTTGATTTAAAATATTTATATATGTAAATCCATACTTTTTTAAAGTCTTCAGCCGTTGTGATTGTTCCCCACCAGAACCATCCCCCATTATCTTCATGAAAAGGCCGGAACAAGAATGACAAATTTTTTTCTTTCAAAACTGCAGCATAATCTGCTACAATATCAAGTGCTGCATTAAATTTTTCCTGAGATTCTGTCGATGTAAGAATTTCAGAGGCACATGGTTTCAGGATTTTGGAATCAGCATATGAACATAATCCAAAATCATATTTTCCATCACTGTTTTTTCTTATTTTTTTACTGTATGCAAAATTAGGAAAATGACTTGAAACAGTCATAAAAGCCCCCGCTTTAACTGCTTTTTCAGTTGCATCCATATTATCTTTCCACGCATTTTCAGGGGTTGTTCCCTCTGCACCTATCAGTGATAAAAAGTCAAGCCCGACAATAGCTGCCTCTTCTCCTGTCAAATCATGAATATCAGATTCTTTCATTCCATTTTTTACTGACATTATTGTTGAATATTGATGACCTATAAAAATCTTTCCGTTTTCAACACATTTTATAAATTTTTCTAATGTTTTCTGCCTGTTCAAATTCCGCCTCCTTGCCAGGTGTACGATTGTTTCTTGCAAAAGTTCCCTTATAATTTATACTTTTCTTATTTTCGCCATTCTTCTGATAACTTCAAAACACATTCTGCCTGTGTGATAAGGACATTTCCATGGTTCAAGTATTGCTTTCTGTGTTATAGGATTTCCATCTGCATATGATGCGCTGAACCACTCTGATCCTGTTCTTCTATCTATCATATGCATTTTTATAAATTCCCAGATAGCTCTTGCTGTTTTTAAATATTCTATTTTTTCCGGATTTCTTTCATATCCATTTAAAAAACCTACAATTCCTTCTGCCTGTACCCACCAGTCTCGTATTTCAAGCATGAGATCATTCTCTTTTTCTGCCGCTATAGAAAGTCCGTCAAACCCATTTTCATATACTTCACGACGCATCTCTTCTGCCACGGCAGTTATTTTATCAGTGATGTCTGTATGACCAATAATATCTGATGCTTCTTCAAGAAGCCATGAAGCCTCTATATCGTGTCCGAATGATGTAAGATCGAGCATTGAATTAAAATTAATATCAAAAAATACTTCCTGTCTTCTTTTATCTGGACTGTATATTTTACTTATATAGATATTAAGTATCTCAATAAGTCTGTCACGGACCTCATTTACTTTTTCTTCTGTAACACCCGGAGTATTTCTCTCTAATGCAATTTTACCGACTCTGTATAGTGCAGTATATGCCTCAAGAATATGAAGGTGTGTATTCATAGTTCTTCCGGCTACCACACCGTTCTCAGAAAGTTTATCATTTTCAGCCGGGCTGAAATCTCTTGTAAATGCTTCAAGATATCCATTTTTATCCCGGCATTTTTCTTCTATCATGTGTTCAAGTTCAAATGCCAGATTTATTACATCTGATTCATTTGATGCTTCATAATATGAAGACAATGCATATATTGCAAATGCCTGATTGTATGTATGTTTTGTTGTATCATCAGTTCTTCCATCATAAAAAAGTGACCAGTAAACCCCGCCATAATCTTTATCAAGTGCATGATTTATCATAAATTCATATGCATGTTTTGCATATTTAAGACTGTCATCATCATGAAGAGTCAAATATGCATTACTGAAAAACCACATGATCCTGTCATTCAGAATGACACCCTTCACCGCCTTTTTATCCAGATTGAGATCATAACTCAGCCATCCAAAATAACCTCCAAATTCTTCATCCCTCATATTCTTCCAGAAAGGAAGGACATGAAATCTGAATTCTTTTTCAATTTCAGATGTTCTGTCATAACAAATATGATTCATATCAAATGATGCATGTTCTTTCTTGATTTTTTCGTCTGCCATAAAAATACCCCCTGATTTTTATATGTTTTTTCTGATTATCAGATACCATTTAACATAAATACATTTTTTATAACTGTTTATTTATATTATGATGTTAAGTTAAAAATGTATTTTGATACTGTCATCATATTTATTTCTGTCTTTTATTTTACACGAATTAATTTTTGTTTCATATCAATAAAATGACTTATATTGAAAATTTTTGATTATTGTCTTAAAATAATTTACGTTTTGTTCAAAGAAAGGAATTTTAATGAAAAATTTAGAAGTATCAAAAAAACAGGAATCCACTCTTGAATCTACTGAAAACAAAATGGGCACATTACCTGTAAATAAACTTATTATATCTATTTCAGTTCCAATGATGATATCAATGCTTGTTCAGGCACTCTACAATATTGTAGACTCAATTTTTGTATCTCGCATAAATGAAGACGCTCTGACTGCTGTATCTCTCATTTTTCCTGTTCAATCCTTAATGATAGCATTCGGTGCAGGACTTGGAGTAGGCTTTTCATCTCTGCTGTCAAGGTCACTTGGAGAGAAAAAACAGGACAGAGTAAATAAGGCTGCTATGAATGGTATTTTTCTTGAAATATGTGCAGGAATTATATTTCTCATTATTGGACTCACAATGCCTGAATGGTTCATGCGCACTCAGACAAACGATAAAGAAATTGTACGTTATGGTGTCGAATATATGTCTGTAATCTGCTCTTGCTCTATTTTCCTTTTTATGCAAATGACAATGGAACGTCTATTACAATCTACCGGCAAAACTCTTTATACTATGGTTACGCAGACAATCGGTGCCATTATAAATATCATAATGGATCCTATTATGATTTTCGGTCTTGCCGGATTTCCGAAAATGGGAGTTACTGGTGCTGCCATTGCAACTATATTTGGTCAGACCGTTGCAGCACTGCTTGCACTTATATTCAATATAAAGAAAAATACCGAAATTCAACTGTATATAAAGAAGTTCTGCCCAGACTGGAAGATTATAAAAATGATTTTTTCAGTCGGCATTCCATCTATTCTTATGCAGGCTATCGGCTCAATAATGACTTATGGCATGAACCGCATCCTTATATCTTTTACCTCAACTGCAACAGCAGTTTTTGGCGTTTATTTCAAGATTAACAGTTTTATCTTTATGCCTGTATTCGGGCTTAATAACGGACTTGTACCTATTATTGCCTACAACTTCGGTGCAGGTAAAAAGAAAAGAATGGATCACGCTTTCAAACTCGGTCTCTTGTATGCATGTATTATACTGACTGCGGGAGCTGTTCTTTTTGAAATATTTCCAGGCTTTTTTCTGTCCCTTTTCAATGCCTCAGACAATATGTTAAAAATAGGCATTCCGGCTCTAAGAATAATTGCTTTAAGTTTTCCTGTTGCAGCATTTTCAATTATCTGCAGTTCCCTTTTTCAGGCTGTCGGAAATGGTTTATATTCTATGATTGTAGCATTTATACGTCAGCTCATAATACTCCTTCCGGCTGCATATCTGCTTTCACTCACAGGCGTATTACAAAATGTATGGTGGTCATATATCATCGCCGAAATATTTGCATTCACAATGTCATTTTTATTTCTTATAAAACTCAAGAAAAATATTTCATCCAAAATGAATTACTGTATCTGAAATTTATAATTGCAATTATCTGCATTACCGCTCACATACCAGATAAAAATACGCCGGTGAATTTATTCATAAATAAATTCATCAGCGTATTCTTTATTTAAAAATTCTTCTTGTTTATCACCTGCAAGTCCAAGGCTTACACTAATCATTATTTTTATATATGCTGAATTGTCAGTCATCTTATAAAGTGTTTTTGCCCCGGCATCTATTACCTTTTTTGTTGATGCATAATCATACGTTTCTTTGTGACACGGCGTAATATAGAAATCAATATTATTTTTTCTGCATTTCTTAACAAATGAAATAACTCCTTTATTTCCTGATTCTGATGAACATGTTTCAGAATGGTAAAGACCATGAATAACCGCCTTTACTCCTTTAATATTGTAAAGTCCGTAATTTATCCCTGCATACGGATTTATCCAGAGAACAGAATTATTAAAATCTCCTATGCTATTTATAAGAGGAGATTCCGACAAATTACCTATGCTGTTTATCTGAGAAATTTCAGCTGAATTATAATCATTCACTACAGAGTCTGTGTTTTTCACACTGTATAATTTCTTCTCACTGCTGAAAAAATCACTTGTTCTGTTTTCACATTGCAGCAAATGAGTTCCTCTATGGAGATAACTCTTTCTATCACTGTTTTGATAAACAACCCACGCACCATCCTTGACTATACGATTCATTATAAGTTCAACACCATTTATAAAATTCTTTCCACCATTACTTGCTGCATCACTCAACGGTTTATCCGCTGCCACAAAAATTACAGGTATATTTGTCCCTGCCATAAGAAAATCAACAAGAGGTGCTGTAAAGTGAAGTGTATCTGTTCCGTGCGAAATCAGTATTCCTCCATATTTATCCAATTTTACAGATTCTCTTAATATCTGTATAAGTACATTCCATTTTTCCGCTGTCATATTTTCACTCAATGTATTGAGTGCCGGAATAACATCTATCTCCTGATTACAATAGGCTGACCTGCTTTTTCTAAGTATATCAATCAATATTGGTGCAGTTTTCTTTGAATACACATCCCTGTGTAAATCATTATTTACCATAGATCCGATTGTTCCACCAGTAAGTATTAACAATAATTTTTTCATAACATATGTTTTCCTCAAACAAACTCTCTCTGTTTTTTAGGTATATTCTATTCTATCTCTGTAATTTTATACTTTATCATTACATCTGCAACCATATTAGGATTTATAAATACAAGGCGTCCCGCCGTTTTATTTGTAACTGGTTTAAAACATTCAAGCTGCTCTGTACTGCTGCCTTCTTTGCATTTACCAAGTGTTATAACTCTTTGATAAACTTCATGCTCATCTATACATAGTGTCTTTATCCTGCTGTCAGAAATATCTCCTTCCCACTCATGTGTCTTTTCATCATATGACAAAAGTTCTATATCAAGAGAACTTTGCAGTGTTTTTATCCATATATTATACTTTCCGGGCGGCAAAGAGATAACCATACCTGAAATTCCTTTTGAAGTACGCCCTGCCAGATGTAAAATATTTGTCCGAGAATCAGTTTCACCCATGTACATAACGGTGGCCCCCTTTCGAAACAGGATCCGTTCAAGAAATCTCTGAAAATTTAAATTGATTTCAATAATATATTCCGAACTGAAGAATTTTTCAATTAAAATTTTCTCTTTGACACATGGTTGTATATATATTACAAAATACTTCTGTATTTATCTGCATTTATGTTAATATTTATCAAGATCGATCAATGCATGTTATTATAATTTTTTCACTGAAAGGCTGCATAATGAAATTTATAGTCAAATTAAAAAAACTGTGTTCAACAGATCCTGTGCTTTTTATATCTGGCATATTGGCATCATTTTCAGGTTTCATCATTCACCCGGATTTAAAATATCTTACCTACATTGATTATAGAGTTATTTCAATACTTTTTATGCTGATGCTAATTGTATCAGGACTCATTAAAAGCGGATTATTTCTTATTCTTATGAAAAAAATGATTTCAACTGTTCACACTGAAAAATT
This sequence comes from uncultured Lachnospiraceae bacterium, assembly GCA_937872845.1. GTDB lineage: Bacteria > Bacillota > Clostridia > Lachnospirales > Lachnospiraceae > Eubacterium_Q. The sequence continues at coordinate 5,653 of CALMUC010000010.1, forward strand.
ACTTTCGACTATACTTGTAATCATATCATTTTTTTTGAGTATTTTTATTACAAATGACGTAACTTTAATTACCATCGTACCTTTTACTATTTTACTTTTCAACGAAAGCAGCTATGCTGTACCTAATTATTTTGGCAGCCATGTCTGCCTTAGATATCGTCTTATGAGAACTTTAATAATGGAAACAATTTCAGCAAATCTCGGAAGCATGCTTTTACCTATAGGAAATCCACAAAATCTGTATCTGTATCAATTCTTCCATATTCCATTTTTTGAATTCATCAAGATAACTTTTCCATTTACATTAATTTCACTTATCACGCTTATTTTCGGAACATTTATTCTGATTCCAAACGATGGTTCTATTCGTAATGCTGAGCTTCATAGAACAAATATGAGAAATCAAAATAATATAACAGATTTCCGGCAAAAAGTTCTGATTTTTACATACCTTATTTTATTTATTGCCGCACTTCTTTCTGTTTCAAGATTGTTCGACTGGCGGATTGCATCAGCAATCACAATTTTGGTCTCCCTTATTTTTGAACGTTCTTTATTTCGTATGTGTAATTACAGGTTACTTATTACTTTTATTTTCTTTTATATATTCATTGGAAATCTGGGACGTATTCCTGAAATAAGTTCTTTTCTGAAGTGTGTTACATCCAGATCCCCTCTGATTGTTTCAACTGCCGCTTCACAAATAATAAGCAACGTTCCGGCTGCAGTACTTTTTTCAAAATTTACAAATAATGCTCCCCAGCTTATAATAGGGACAAATATCGGAGGTCTCGGAACACTTATTGCTTCAATGGCAAGTCTCATTACTTATCAACAGTATTCAGCAAAAATGCGTTCTGTAAATCAAAAAGGAGCAATGCGTGATTATATATTGCATTTTACAATCACAAATATAATATTTCTTATAATTCTGCTACTGACTGCATTTATTATTTTCAAATGAAATACTCTGAATTATTTTAATTGATTTTAAAGATGAAACATTTTCTATCATTTCAGTTGACTATGAGATTACTTTTTCAGGAGATTATACCATGAATAAAATCAAAAAATATTTACTTAAATATTTTATTGGAATATTACTTGTTTTATCACTTGCAGGCTGTTCAAATGTAAAAAGTATGTCTTCATCTGCTGAAACAAGCATTGAAAATACAGTTTCCACCACAGTTTCAGATGCATCTTCAGCAACAGATGTGTATTCAAATTCATCTCCCGCCACTGTTTCAGATTCATTCAGCACACTTTCCGATGCACCATCTCAGACAACTGAAAAGCATGAAGCTCAAACAGATTCCATAAATGACAAAAGTTCTGCTGCTGTATCTTCAAAAGCTGATCTATCTTCCATACCGGAATATTCATCAGATGCCTATATTTCACTGAATAATAATGAGCCATTTTTTACATCCGATGAAATTTCAAATGCTAAAAAAGGGGTTTTTGAATCATACTCAAATCTTGACTCACTTGGAAGATGCGGCATTGCTATTTCGTGTCTCGGAAAAGAAACAATGCCTTCTCTTGCACGAGGAGAAATTGGATCAATACGTCCATCCGGTTGGCATACTGTAAAATATAATGGTATTGATGGAAATTATCTGTACAACCGCTGCCACCTTATTGGATATCAGCTATCAGGTGAAAATGCGAATGATAAAAATTTAATCACTGGAACACGCTATTTAAATATTGAAGGTATGCTTCCTTTTGAAAATGAAACAGCAGATTATATAGAAAGTACCGGAAATCACGTATTATATCGTGTAATTCCACTATTTCGCGGCAATAATCTTGTCGCAGATGGTGTTACTATGGAAGCTGAGTCAATCGAGGACAACGGATCTGGTCTTAAGTTCTGCGTATTCTGTTATAACGTACAGCCAGGAATAACAATTGATTATTCTACCGGTGACAGCACCGGTCCTGAATTTACAGGAAGCCAATCTAATCCTTCCGTTGAAAATCATACAAACGCCGCATACAATGAAACAAATGCTGGTGATAATGCGGACAGCAAAACGACTGACACTAAAAACGAGACAACGGCATCAGCTGATACAGATACTGATTTTTCATCCAATTCTGTATCTTATATTCTCAACACAAAATCCAGAAAATTCCATAATCCAGGCTGCCCTGCAGCAAAAAAGATATCTGACGAAAATAAAGAAATATTCTCAGGGAGCCGTGATGACCTTATTAAAAACGGCTACAGTCCATGCGGTATATGCAATCCTTGATACTGTTTTCTGAACCTACAACATATCATTAAAATTTCTGACATATTTTATGAATTCTTTGCCTGGAACCGGCTTTGAGAAATAGTAACCCTGTATTCGATTTCCACCTATTTTTTCTATATATTCAAGCTGTTCTTTTGTTTCTACGCCTTCCTGAATAACATTCATAGAAAGATTTCTTGTCATATGAATTGCATCTTCCAGAATAATTTTTGCCCGTTCTGACTTATACGCATCATAAAGCAGACTTTTATCCATTTTAATATTCTCATATTCATTTTTTATAATATTTGAGAGGTTTGAATACCCTGTTCCAAAGTCATCAAGTGAGAAATGGAATCCCATATTTTTCAGCTCCATTATATTTTTCTCAAATGTATCTGTAAGTGTTGAAGCTGCTGTTTCTGTTATTTCAAGATTTATAAGATTTGAAGTTACATCATTTTTTAACATAATTTTAAAAAATGAATCTGCAAGTTCCTCCTCCATAAACTGATATACAGAAAGATTAACCTCTATATAGTTTATTCCATAATTTTCCGGATGTTCATTGTGTATAAATTCACACACCTTACGAAATACAATTTTTCCTATTTCTCCTATCATTCCATTTTTTTCAGCAATTGGAATGATTTTATCAGGCGGAATATATGTTCCATCTGATCCGATAAGTCTAAGTAATGCTTCCGCCTCATGCATTTTATTTGTATCAAAACTGTAAATCGGCTGATAATAAACCTCAAATGAATCATTTGCTAATCCGTTTCTGATTTCATTCTCAATTCTTATTCTTTCCTTTACATATAAAAGATCATCACCCTTTACTAACTGAAGATTAGTTTTTCCTGATGGCGGATCCATATCTATCATTTCAAGTAATTCTTTATAGTTTGTAAAATCTTCCGGTATTCTTGCGACCTGTATTACAGATCTGAAAAATATCTTTCTGTCACCAAAAATCCAGCCATCTGAAAATTTCTTCATTAATATATCTATAATATATTCATAATTTTCTTTTCTATTATCCGGAATTACAACAGCAAATACTTCTTCATTAACTGCATATACAACCTTTGTAAATTTTATACTGTCAAGCCAATTAATAATATCAAGTTTCAATGCCTCGGAATCTGCAACATTCATCATATGACTGTAAAATCTGAGATTTGTAAGATTAATATTTGCAACAGTAAAAGGATATCCATGTTTAAAATATTTGGCTGAATCTGCCAGAAATGCACGCCGATTGTAAACTCCTAGAACAGGATCGATAAATTTGCTTTCATCCTCTATTGAAATCATAATTCCCATCATTGAAATTGCTTCTGCAAACAGTTCGATTCTGATACTTGAAAAGAAAAGCTGAATAAGTATACCTGCAATCGTTATAAAATAAAAATAAATGATTGCCCTCAATATTCTTTTTGACATTATATTTCTAAAGTGAAGTAACGTGTAAATTGCAAGTATGATATACCATCCGGAAGTAATATATATATACATTTCCATAGGACCACGTTTGAAGATATGATCATCTTTAAAATAAAACACCCAATGAGTTAAAGGATTAATAATTACAAGTAACTCTCCAATAAATGCCGGCATGAAGAATTTAATATTAAAATGTCTGATTTTAGATGTATCAATAGCACTAACGTAATAAATATAAAGCGCATACATTGCGGCAATTCCGGAATGTACCAGAAAATATATCTGATTTGTCACTCTGACTATAATACTTGCCATAACTGACACCGTTCCATCCTCAATTTCAATCGGATTGCTTATTGCTGCCATCAATGACGAAATTGCAATAGAAATAAGAATCAAAAGAAAAACCTTACTCTGCCTTTTCTGTATTTTCTTCTTACTCAGAAAATATACAATACAGGACATAGAAAGGATAATTGCACAGATAGAAAATATTGTAGAGCTCTTTCCTGGATTCATAATCCCACCGCCACATTTAACCTTTATTTTATAATTTCAATACAGACTTAATATATATTTATTTCATACGTATATACGCTGATTTATTTTTTCATATCTATGTTTTATTTTAATGAATTCATGACAAATCATTCAGTTTTTACTGTTTTACATATATAATTATAAAATTTCACCGCATTTTCATTTAAATTATTATCCCCATAAATGTAATTATCTGTGGAATCAAAGAATTCGTCAATAATCAGATTATTTTCCATTGAAGGAATCATTGTTTTCATCTTACTTTTTTCTTCATTCATTTTATCTGATGCCATAACTTCTCCATGACTCATTGCTTCTTCTGAATTATTAAGAAGTGCCTCATATGCTTTACTGCTTGCCGGTACACCTTTTTCAGTTTTCTGAAGAATTGCCATCTGTGGGCTGTTCACAAGAAAATTTAACAGCATTCCAGCTTCCTCTGGGTTGGCGCATGTCTCGCTTATTGCATACATAGTAGCCGGTTTTGTATACCACCCAGTCAGCTCATCACCTGCATTGACTCTCAAATATTCACCTATCATTGGTGTACCGCCATTTTCAGAAAGTGAATCCATAAGATCCCCTGCATTGCTTACCCATGCTACAGTTCCTGCAACATCACCAGAAAGATAATTTGTTCTGGAAAAATTATCTATCGGCATTACTACTTTATCTGAAATCAATTTACTGCAGAATTTTAGCAGCTTCTCTATTTCAGCTTCTGTAGCATTCACTGTGCCATCATCTTTGAAAAAAGCTTTCCCTTCTGTTTGTTCAAAATGCGAGAGCAAAAGAAGAAAAAACTGTTTTTTAGGTACTCCAAGAACATATTTTCCATCTTTGCTCATCAGCTTTGCATCATCAAAAAGATCATCCCATGTTTTTGGAAGTGTCAGTCCGTATGAATCAAAAATTTTTTTGTTGTAGTATATCGTTATAGTATTAAATGCAATCGGAACCGCATTAAGCACTCCATCTGATTCTCCATATTTCAAATCTTCATCACTGAATGCATCTAAATCAATCACATCTGAAAGTTTATTTAAATCGTAATATCCTTTTCCATCCGGTGAATATCTGGAAAGCCAGTCATAATTAATCTGCATAACATCTGCCTCTGTGTTTGACCGCATATATACCTGCATTTTTTTCTCATAACCATCCCACACACCATAACTCATATCTACATTAATATCTGGATTTTCATCCATAAATTCATTTACACCTTCCATAGTATATATATGTCGTTCATCATTCCCCCACCATGAAAAATCTATATCAACTGTACTTTTCCCTTGTTCTGACACATTTTCTGTACCTGCACAGCTTGTAAGAACTATACTAACCACTATTAAAACGGCAATATATCTCCATCTGAATTTATATGAATTTTTATTTTTTCTCTTTGATTTCATAGCTGATTCCCCACTTTATAAACATAAATTTTTCAACTTTTTTCTCCTGCACTCATTTTTGAACGTATTCTGAATTCGTTTTTTATATGTTTTTTATTAATCTTCATAAGTTACAAATTGATTTTTCCCGCCACGTTTTGCCTTATATAATGCCATGTCAGCTTTCTCATACATATGTTCAAATGTTTCATCATTTGATTTTCCAAAATAAATTCCTGTACTGAATGATATACTGCATTTTTTGCATTCTTCATTGAATTCTCTGCAAAATGTGTTCATCATTATTTTTATATCATTTTCAACAAGTTCCATTATATTTTCGCGATCATCTGTAAATTCAATATATGCCGCAAATTCATCTCCGCCTATACGCCCTATTTCATATTGTTTTCCAAGACTTTCGCCTAAAAATTTTCCAAATCGCGAAATTATTTCGTCACCATATTTATGTCCCAGCATATCATTTATATTTTTAAAATTATCTATGTCTATCATGATAAATACCGGAATAACATCTTTTTCGTCTGACAGCATTCTTACAACATACTCCTGAAATGCCGACTTATTAAGTTTTCCCGAAAGTTTATCTACAGATGCCCTTTCCTCAAGACTACCAACAATATTTCCAACTGAATTTGTCACATGCTGAATTATCAATGTTCCAATTATTCCCATTGCTGCTGAAATTACGAAGATAAAAATTAATGTATAAACTAAAACAGATGTTATTTTATTCATTACTGCATCCTTTGAAACAGATGTATAAACTACCCAGCCATTTGTACATACATTTTCATCTATAAGTAAATTTTTTGTTTCATCCGTAACACTGTCTGTCGGAGTCATTTTCTGTAATTCTTCCGGAAGTGTTTTACCTATTTCCTTACTTTCTGATGAGAATATAATTTTATGATCCGAATCAGCAAATCTAACTATCATATTATGGAGTGAATCAGGAAGTTCAAATACAGCGTCAAGTTCACGACTGAAGAAAGAAGCAACAAGTATTGCATTAGGATTAAGACGTTTTACGTAGTAACACCGGTCTCTGTTTCCTTTAACATCAAAGCACCAGGCATCATAAGTATCATTATTTTTTATGTAAGAAGAAAAAGTCCTATAAAGACCTCCATCAGGAAAAAGATCACTTGTTGTACTTGAAATCCACCCGACTGTCTCATCATTTGAATAAATTATACCAAAATCAGAATAATTCTCCATAAGTCCAAAATCTATGATCCGGTTTTCAATATTTTCTTCTGCTTTGATTTTCTCATAATCTGTAAGACTTTTATCTGTTGCATCATATGCATAGTATGCTTCATCTGAAAATAACAGTGCAGCATTCCTTTCAACACTCTTCAAATAAGAATTAATATTAAGTTCAAGCTGTCTTGAATCTGCTGATATCAGTTCAGAAATTTTCTCTGTTGCTGCACGTCTTGATTCAAAATATGTAAAAAGAGACGAGATAAGAATCACAATAAAGCTTACTACAATATAAAACAAAATAAGCTTCACCTGCAGTCTGTTAAAAGTCTCATTTGAAAATATTAATTTTTCAGTCCTTTTTCTGCTCATATCAGACACCTGCCCCATCCGGGTTTAACCACGTTTCATCGTCCAAGTTTTATCATCCACATTTTAGAAATACATATAAAATATTGTTTCTTACAGATTCAACCTCATTTTAAACAATACTATATATGAATAGAATACTGATCTTTATACAAAAAAAGCTGCTTTCAAAAATGAACGCAGCTTCAAAGCAATCAATAATGGTTTCCCAGCAACTGGCTGCCATACGGATAAATTTCTTTCTGATTTTTGAAAGTACATTTCCATTAAGGCCCTTTAGCTTTGCGTCATACAATTTCTCATATTTTGCTATATTCTATTTTTTCTTATATTCCTATATCATTATACTGCTTACAGTTTTTCACTCTGATTTCATATCGTATTTTTCTATAATCCCAATCTCCTGTTAGATACAATATACCATCTGAATTATTATGTGTAAATGCAACTATTCTGATATTTGTATCATTAATTTTTCATGTGGCATTTTTGCATCTGATAACCATTGATACCATCTTACACCTTACTATCCTGACGTATATCTGATATAATACGCCTCTTATATGCAATAAATTCATCAGTAAGATTAAAATCTGTACATCTTGGTTTTTTTTGAGTAACTGCAATCTCATCAATGATTTTTCCGGGCGTTCCTCCAAGAACGTAAATACGATCGGACAACTTAATTGCCTCATCTATATCATGAGTGATAAAGATTGTTGCCAAATGAATTTTCTGCATTACTTCAAGATACCATTCATGCATCTTTTCTTTTGTTATTGCGTCAAGTGCACTGAATGGTTCATCAAGAAGAGCTGCACCATCTGATGCAAGATAAGTTCTGAGAAGTGCTGCTCTTTGTCTCATTCCTCCTGACAATTGACTGGGATACTTATTTTCTGTTCCGCTAAGACCAAATTCAGCAAAGTATGATTCTGCTTTTTCTTCGGCTTCTTTTCTTTTTATCCTTTTTATTATCATGGGTAATGCAACATTTTCAATAATTCTTTTGTGCGGAAGAAGTAAATCCTTCTGAAGCATATAACTTATTTTTCCCGGACACGATGTGATTTCTTTATCTCTTAAATACACATGCCCAGACTCCGGTGTAACAAGACCTGAGATACACTGAAACAGTGTCGTTTTACCTCCTCCTGAAACTCCAAGAAGTGATACGATCTCATCTTCACACAGATGAACACTTACATCTTCTATAATTATTCTTCCATCATATTCTTTTTTTATATTTTCAGCTTTTAATAATTCCATTCTTTACATTTGCCCGGTTTATTTAATGTACATCTAATTTGATTTTGGAAGATACTCATCAGTAAATCCTTTGCCTGTCAGGTCCTTAGTTGTAAGCTTATTATCATAAAGCCATTTATAGAACGAATTCCACCGATTTTCGTCTATTACACCCCACTGTTTTTCATCTGCCTTATACTGTTTTGAAAGATAGTCCTGACTTTTATATACAAGATCTTCAGATCCCTTGAGAGATGCCGTATCATCACCTTTTATCAACATATCTGCTGCTTTCTTAGGATTTTTTATTGCATAATTATAGCCCTTATCGACTGCTGCAAGAAAAGCCTTTACTGTATCCGGATCATTTTTCAGAAAATCATTATTTGCAATAATAACAGGAGTATAATAATCAAGCTCTGGTGAAATATCTGAAAATGCCCAGTAATCAACAGGAACTTTCTCTACTTCTGCATTGATTCCACCCCAACCGTAAAATACCCATATTGCATCCGTCTGTTTTGCCGCAAGTGCAGCAGGTTCATCAGTTATATCGTTAGGTATAAGTTTTACTTTACTGAAATTTCCACCATCCTGCTTCATTACATACTTTATCATAGCTTTTTCAACAGGTGAATCCCATGTTGAATAAGTCTTTCCCTCAAGTCCTTTCGGACTGCTTATTCCACAACCTTTTCTGGACATTATTCCAGATGTATTATGCTGAATCACACCTGCAACAGCAGTACAATTAATAGGATCATCTTTGTCAAGAGCCGCAGCAAATGTATCTTGTGCATCTATTGCAAATTGCGCCTTACCTGAAGCACACATTGCAGTTGCACCATTTTCCGGCGGCTGTACAAATGTTACATCAAGTCCTTCATCTTTAAAATATCCCATCTGCTGTGCAACATAAAGACCTGTATGATTTGTATTAGGTGTCCAGTCAAGACAAAATGTTATTTTCTTAAGGTTTTTATCTGATGATGTTTTCATATTACTTTTACCTGAACATGATGTGAGTCCTAATATCATACTTATTCCAAGTATAACAGCAACTATTTTTTTTATTCTTTTCATTTTTATTTCCTCTTATGTCAAACTGCTTTTTAATGCCTAACTATTTTGTAATATCAAATCACTTCACAATATTAACCATCTGTATTTTTATGTTTTACTTTTTATTTACTCTCTCCCACGGCATAACAAAATATCTTATAATATCAACTATTCCCATAAGAATAAGACTTATTATAACAATCAGTATTATTACCGCGAACATTCTGTCAAACGCATATGCTTTGCGGACTCTTGTCATATATACTCCGAGTCCCTCAAATCCTCCAAGCCATTCAGCTATCACAGCACCGACCACCGAATAGGATGATGAAATTTTAAGTCCCGAGAAAAAGTGCGGCAGTGCAGCCGGAAATTTCACATGACAAAATATCTGAATTCGCGTAGCTCCCATTGACCTCATCATCTGCACTTCATCAGAATCCACATTACTGTACCCCTCAAGAAGTCCGATTGAAATCGGAAAAAATGTAGATAAAACTACCAGAGTTATTTTGGGGGCCATTCCAAATCCCATCCACATTACAAGTATCGGTGCAATCGCAACTGTCGGGATTGTCTGTGTAACAATAAGAACAGGATAAATTGCACGATTAAGCACAATAAATCTATCCATCAATGTTGCAATAAAAAAAGCCAGAAAAATCCCTATAAGAAGCCCATAAAATGCTTCCTGAAGGCTGACCCCTGCATGATACATAATCATTGGAAAATATTTAACAAACGCTGAAACCACACTTCCCGGTGAAGGCAGCATATACTCAGGCACAATTTTAAATTTACAAAGCCCCCACCAGATTATGATTATCATCAAAAGTGCTACTGCCGCCGGCAATCTACTTATGGTATTTTGAAGTCTTCTTTTCAATAGAAAGTACATCCCCCTCCGGCTTATATGAAATCTTTACATAAGTACTTACAGAAGGACATCCGGCATTTACTGCTACTATCTGACAATTTTTCACTATTTCCATCAGTTCGTCATAGTCACCTTCAACAGATGTTTCACATGGACCGACAAAATAATTAAGACCTGTTGACTTAATATAAGCAATTACCTCGTCAACAATACGAATGACTTCCTCATCATTACCATTTGTGCCTCCCGGCAGTACCTGTATTGCTACACTTGCCTGCATTTTTATTTTCTCCTTTCAAATCTGCATCAGATGAAACTTTCACATAGACGAAAAATGCGCCGGACTTTTCCGTCGCACAAAAAAAATCTCTTCCTACGCTGGCATTATCCAACAGGTTCTAGGGTCTAAGGAATATTCCTTACTCTCAGCAAAAGCTCCCCTGAAATTAATATTAAATTCTACAACAAAAGTGATTATAGTCTTTTCTTATAAATAAATCAATTTTTCTTTATAAGAAGTGACTTGCCTGTCATTTCTTCAGGCTGTGGAAGTCCCATAATCTGAAGAAGCGTAGGAGCTATATCGCAAAGAGCACCACCCTCTGCAAGCGTATATTCTGAATCGTAATTATACAGGATAAAAGGAACCGGGTTAGTTGTATGTGCTGTATGAGGCTGACCCGTCTCATAATTAATCATCTGTTCACAATTTCCGTGGTCAGCACAAATGAAGAGTACGCCATCTGTTTTACTGATACATTCAACTGCTTTTCCTACGCACTCATCTACAGTTTCAACTGCTGCGACTGCTGCCGGAATAACTCCTGTATGTCCAACCATATCCGGATTTGCAAAATTAATTATGATTACATCATATTTCTGTGAAAGGATTGCTGCATCAAGCTTTTCACTTACCTCTGGAGCACTCATTTCAGGCTTCAAATCATATGTTGCAACAGCAGGAGAATTAACAAGAATTCTTTGCTCATCAGGATTTGGCTCTTCCTTTCCTCCATTAAAGAAAAATGTTACATGTGCATATTTTTCGGTTTCAGCAAGCCGAAGCTGCTTAAGATTATTTGCTGCAAGATATTCACCAAGAGTATTTGTAATTTCTTCTTTCTTGAATACTACAAATTTATTCGGAATCGTCTCCTCATAATCTTTAAAACATACAAATGTAAGAGGCATATAGCCATTTGCCCGTTTAAGAGATGCTATACTCTTTGAATTTGAAGCATCTCCACCTTGTGCCTTTATATCCTCGTCTCTAAAGCAAAAAGCCTTGGTTATTTCTCTGGCACGATCCGGTCTGAAATTGAAAAATATAACTGAATCATCCGGCTTTACAAGTGATACAGGCTTACCATCTTCTCCATCAATTACTGTAGGAACAATAAATTCATCATTAATTCCGGCATCATAAGATTCCTGAACTGCCTTGACAGGATCAGATGAATGATTTCCTTCTCCAGTTACAAGACTGTCATATGCCTTCTGTATACGATCCCAGTTATTATCTCTATCCATTGCATAATATCTTCCAGAAAGAGATGCCACCTTACCAACGCCTAACTCATCCATTTTGGCAATAAGTTGCTGAAGATAATCTTTACCAGAAGCTGGAGGTGTATCTCGTCCATCAAAGAAAGGATGAACATAAACATTTTTAAAATCTTCTCTTTTACATAGTTCCAGAAGAGCATAAAGGTGTGTTATATGACTATGTACGCCACCATCTGAGAGGAGCCCCCATATATGAAGATCAGAATTATTCTTCTTGCAGTTTTCAATTGCCCGAAGCAGATTCTCATTTTCGAAAAAAGTTCCTTCTTTAATTCTCTTGGTTATTAATGTAAGATCCTGATAAATTACACGTCCTGAGCCTATATTCATATGCCCTACTTCTGAATTCCCCATCTGCCCATCAGGAAGTCCGACAGCTTCTCCAGATGCAAGTCCCTTTACAAATGGGCTTTCTTTCATCAGGCGGTCTATATTTGGCGTATTTGCCATATATACTGCGTTTCCCTCTTTTTTATCCGTCAGACCAAAGCCATCAAGTACCATAAGAACAACAGGTTTTTGACTCATAATATGTCTCCTTTTTTATATAATGAATTTTCAAAATGTTTCCGCTTATAACTATGTGTCCATTTCTTTCTCATATGTCAATTACTCACAAGCTGAATTTATAAATAATCATACACATTATGATTTCCAGAGACACCTTTCCTATCTTACCATAAAAGCGGATTTCTTCAAGATTCCTTCGTCACAAACCTGTTCTGCTTTGAATCGTAAACATAACCTGCCTTTTCAAGTTTATCTGTAATTTCCTGTTTATCAGTCATATAAGCTCCCGCAAATTCCTCAAGCGTCGGATAACTGTCACGCAGCTCAGTATTTATAAAACTTAACAGCATAAATGGATCTTTTGGTATCAATGTTCACCCCTCCTATAGTTTATTATTCTATACTTCCCATAAATAAATCTGTTTTAATTTTACATTCTTGTTTTAATTTTACTGGTTCATTTTTTCTTGTTTTTACTTTTTGACTTTAATACTGCTGTAATTATGCCTGCAACTGCAAGTATTGCCAATATTACACCCGCAGTTATCCACCCGTTTTTGTTTATTTCTTTCAGGTTGCTGCTGATTTTTTTGTCAGCTGCTTTTGTATCTGCCGTATCTGCTGATGCCTCAGTCTGCTGTTCTGCAGTTACCTCTGCAACTTCATCGGAATCCGAAGCTGATTGAGAAGAAGAGCTATTTGAAACATCAACCGATGAAGCCAGAGCTGCAGCGGTAAGTTCATCCGGTTCATTTACAGCATAATCTGAAAATTTTCCACTGCTGGATGCATTTGTAAAGTCAGCTTTTTCACTGTATTTGTCAACAGTTACAGTCACAGAACCATCACCATCTACATATACTGTACCATCTTTTGAAATAATTGTTACTGTTTTTCCATTTTTATCAACTATTTTTCCTTCATTGTAAAGATTTGTAACCGTACTATCTTTTGTTACTACCCATGTTGAATCATCTGATATATATAGATTTGCTTCTTTGCCTGTTTCATTTCCGCTTCCGGCCCATGTTTCATCATCTATAAATCCACCGGTCAATGTACTTCCATTTTCCATATAAAAATCAAGATTACTTATAGAATCATAAATAACATCACCATTCATTTTCTGATCTGATGCAGTAAAATCAGTATATGCTCCATTTTTACCAGACGTTCCCCAACCTCTTTCATTTGAATTTCCAGTTGCCTGAAGAAAGAACTCAGAATCCGATGATGAAGTAATATTTACACTTTCAAGATAAAATGTACTTTTTGTATTTGTTGTATAAAAAAGACCTCCGTTCTTTGAAGTGATTGACCCACCATTCATTGAGAATGTTCCATTTCCTTCTTCAGAATCTCCAGACATGCTCTGATACACAATAACACTCCACGTTGTATCATTCTGAGATCGGAAGAGCACACGTCT
>CALMUC010000011.1 GCA_937872845.1 uncultured Lachnospiraceae bacterium
GCAAAAACGGTAATGTTCCAAACAACCTTGTTCCTTCTTGCATGGTATTCGCTGACAACCACTCTTTTTCAGGCAGTACAGTCAGATGTGTTCCTTTCCGATTGCAAATCATTCTTCCATGATGCAGCATCATTCATACAAACTTTTATCGGTTGGACGATTGATGCCGGGCAATCTGTGGCACAAATCAGCACAAAAATTCCAAATGAGATTATAGCCGGAATCATATATTGGTTATTGATGATATTGGTTGTTGGAATATGTGTGGCAGGGACAGGGATACTGGCAATACTGATAGAAATAAAGGTTATAGAATTATATAAGAAAAACTGTTGGGATGTTATTACCCTACTGATGATACTGACAAGTGCGGCTGTCATCATTTATTTTGGAGAAGTAATTAAAAAAGCATTATCAATAAATCTGTTGTTCTTTTGGTTAATTTTACAAGGAATATATCTTACAATTCGACGCTATATAAGTCAAGATACTGATTGACTTGATACAAAATATTTGATAAAATATAAATAGAAATACAGCAGATCAAAGGAGGTAAAACTTATGAGAGCAAAGAAAGTGATTGTAGGGGTAGCTATTAGTGCAATGTTAATTTCTTCATCAATTCCAGTAATGGCATTTTCTGTTACAAACGGGAATAAGACATTTGATAAAAAGTGGGAATTGAGCACTACATCTGATGGCGGAAAAGGTGTTTTGACTTATGGTTATAATACTCTTGCTATTAATGAAGATTATGCACACGCATATCATTCAACTAAAGATCATTACGCATATGTCAAGAATGGAAATGGTTCTTTTTCGGGTTCAAATGTTGGTAAAGGTAATTGGTCTAAAATTGAGGTTGCTCATAAAGGAAATAGTATTACCTACGGTAATAGCTACTAAACAAAGGTTCGGGATAATGGCTGAGTGGTTGGAATTCCAACCACTCTTTTTTGTGGAGTGTATATAAATGAAGAAAAAAATAAAATATATAGGAATTGTTTTGGTTATTTTGTTCTGTTGCTATAATTTATTTTGGTACTTCGGGAGTTATAAACCATATAACGAATTTCAGAAAGACTTCCCTGAAATAGAAGAATCTGGAGTAAAAATTTACACAGATAAAGATGGATTCCAGTATAGTGTGTCTGTCCCTGATTATTTGCTTTGGAATGGAAATCTTGCGATAGCTGAGTCAGATGTTCGATATGCACTAATTATTTGGATAAAACCATTTCACCAAGGAATAAGTCAAGGCGTGCTATTTAATGACTATAAGGATTTGAATACTCAAATTATGTTGTCAAGTAGCAAAAAAGCTGAAGATCAAGAAGATCAATGGATTGTTGATGAAAATAGCACAATATTGACTACGATATTTGAAAAAGCAAATAAAGTATGGAATCTGGGGTTGAAATAAATGAAAGCAATTAAAAACTTATGTTTGTTTTGTTTCCTGATTTTTGGAATACTTATGCAATCTGAAATATTTCAAGATCAGCTTTGGAACTTTTCTACAGCATATTTTACGTCATCACGCTATGAAGTTGCTAGTGAAGATATGTCGCAGTTTCTGAAAGATGTATCAGAAACTGCAACGGAGAATGATGTACATATTTTTTCTCAGTACAATGAAATCAATAATAAATACCTTTCAACACTTCATATTTATGGCGATGATAAAGTAATCAGACAAACATTAAAAAATACTGCAAACATAGAAGAATCAGAATATACCGCTTTAGTTTCCGGAATTACGAAAGTAAAATTTCATAATCTCTCAGAATTGCAAAGTACCTCTGTGGGTTATGAAAACTTTATCTCATACATAGGAAATGAGGACAATATTATCTCTGCATATCAGAAATTATCAGAAAAATATAGCTTAACTTATCCAGAATATTGGAATTCTACGGAAAAGGACATGATTTTTATTATATGGGGTATGATTATTGCATTGATGATTGTTCTAAATGTAATTGAAGTGGTTAGGCGAAAAAAAGAGGTTGTTGTACGAGTTTCCTTAGGAGAAAGTGCTGGTTTCATAGCATTTAAGGCTGCTTTATTCGATGTAACTTTTGACATTGCATTATTTATTGTTGCAAAAATATTGCTGTCAAATTATATATCGGGAGCATATGAGAATAGACTCGTCACAATTTTATATTCCATTGGAATTATTCTTTCCACTATTCCATATTGTTCTTTTTGCTTTTTTGATATTAGAAAGGCATTCGCAAATGCAACACACAAAAGAGGAGTGGATTTTTTAATTTATTCGTTAAAATTTATAGCAGGGGTAGCCGCTGTTTTTACAATTACCACTAATATTAGTAGTATTCATAATAACCTATTTACAAATGAACATTTGTTAGAAGAATATTATGATGCAAATTATTTTACCGTAAAGACTACTGATTTTAATGCTGAAAAAGAAGAAGCTTTTTGGAATAAACTATACAAGAATGAATATAACACATTAAAGCCTGTAATATGCTTGAATATTTTAAATGATAAAAATGATGTGATATATGTAAATAATCATGCAAAAGATATGTTACAAGGTTTTACGAAGCAGATAAATGCAGTAGAGAATGAATCTTCTGATTTGATTATTTTCATTCCAAAGAATAGATATTTTGCTAAAAACAAGCAATTAGCCTATGACTCCTTGAGCCATGTTTTAAATCATGATAATTTACAACAATTAAATATTCAGTACATAGAGTATAGCGAAACAGAATACTTTTCCTATTTAGATACAAGTAGAATAAATGGTATCGAAAAAAGCAAAAATCCGATAATTATTTATCAGGCAAACAAAGATTTAGCAGTCAATGGTGGGTATCTTGAAAGCTATAAAGCAGGAGCAGTTTTATTTCAATGTGATGAAAAACAGCTAAGAAATATCAGCAAAAAGTATGAAGATATGCTTGGAAATTATCAGCTAGTAATTACAAACGTACATGAACAGTATTTATATAATCACACATTTTTAATAAAACTCGTGGGATTTTTAAGTTCTCTTTGTACGATTGTATTGCTTTTAAATATTATGATTATTGTTACAGTAAGTAGACTAGAGTTCCGAGAAAATGCAATGAAAATTTCCTTGATGAAAATCTTTGGATATAGTTTATTTGAACGGCACAAAACACTTCTTAAAATGATTGTAGTGGAAAATTTTGTGATATTAGTAGGTATGCTTATCTATTCTTTATTATCGGTACAGACTGAAGTAGGAATTAGCATTCTTGTTAGTTCATTTATGGCACTAATAGAATTTACAATTATTTTCTTTAATATCACAATTGTTGAAAAAACAAACATACCGAAATCATTAAAAGGAGGTTGCTTATGATAACAATTGAAAATCTATGCAAAGCATATAATGATAAAATTTTGTTCAAAAATTTTCATTTGGAAATTCCAGATAGCCGTTTTTTGGTAATTAGTGGCGAAAGTGGATGCGGAAAAAGTACTTTACTTAATATGATTGGAGGTATTGAAACTCCTGACAAAGGTTCTATTATTGTGAATGGTTTTGATGTGGCAAAAAAAGGAAAAAAGCAGAAATATTTCAAAGAAGTTGTTGGATTTTTATTTCAAAATTTTGCCCTTTTGGAAAACAAAACAGTAAAAGAAAATCTAGAAATAATAAAAAAATCAGGTAGAACGGATATTTCAATAAATGAAGCTCTTGAAAAAGTTGGTTTACAGAAAGTAATTAACAAAAAAGTCTATCAATTATCTGGTGGCGAACAGCAGAGAGTTGCGTTAGCTCGTTTAATGCTAAAGAAATGTTCGATTGTATTAGCAGACGAACCAACTGGTTCCTTAGACAAAAAAAATAGTGAGATTGTTATGAATATATTGCATGAGTTAAGTGAACAGGGAAAAACAGTTATTGTTGTAACTCATAGTGAAGAAATTGTAGCACAAGAAAAGCATGTTCTATATTTATAATTACCCATAATAGAAGAATATGTTCTTTCGGGAGACACCTCCTCTAAGAACATATTCTTTTGGTTAAAATTGATTATAAAGATACTTTTATTTCAGTATATTCGCTATATTGATGGGATATATATTTGCATATTATTTATATGGATAAGGATTATAACTCTAGTGAGTCTTCTGCATCTACCCACATCTGTAAATTACCCTCAAGATATAATCTTGCATATTCCAAAGGCTCATCCACAGCCAATGAAGTAAGCG
>CALMUC010000012.1 GCA_937872845.1 uncultured Lachnospiraceae bacterium
ACAGAAACTTCGGTTCTTACTTTCATTGCACATTCATTTTTTTCAAGTATATAACTGAAATCCCGTCCCTTATAAAGCCTTCCAAGTGGAAATAATCTGCATATGGACGGACGTGCATCATGTATAGTACAGCGACGGTTTTCCAAAAATTTACATCCATGATCCATTTTCATATTCGGAAGAACTATACCGTCAATCATGGAGAGTTCAATATAGAATCCGACAAGCAGTTCATCGAACCCTTTTCCTGTTTTCCTTTTCAATTCATACATGTCGTATGGATCAAGAACAATTGAACATCCCATATCACTTTCACAACATTTGCTGCAGCCAGCACATCCATTTGTACCGGCGCACACTTTATCATCCAGCATATAAATCCTGCCATCTGAAATATCATTTAAATTTTCATACCTTAACATCTCATAACCTCTGCTTTTTCAGGCCCGACATGGCTAACAAATAATTCCCAGGTATACTCTGAAGTATCCTTATTTATACTGTATTCTGAATATATACTGACTTTTAAAACATATTACATTATCATAACTAATTCTTGATTTTTCTGCAACTTAGATAATTCAAGAAATATCTCTAATAAAATCCTGAAAACTGTCCTTTAATACCACGAAAACTGTCCTGCTCTAAATTTTCAAAAGTTTTTCTACCTGTCAATTTAAAAAAGCGCCCGGTAAATCGAACGCTTTTCAATATTTTGCAAAAGTATATCGGCAATTAATTATTCAAGTGAAATTATCTTCTATTTTAAGTATTGCTTATCTTCTCCTGCCAAAAATTCTTATAAGACGAACAAATAAGTTGATAAAATCAAGATATAAATTCATTGCGCCCCAGAGTCCGATAACATTTGCCGAATATCCTCTTGAGTTATCAGCTATATTTTTTATCTTCTGTACGTCATAAGCTGTAATTCCAAGGAAAATTATAATTCCCACAATACTGACAACAAAATCAATTACGGCAGCTCCGATAAATATATTGATCACCGAAACTATAATAATTCCGATCAATCCCATAAGTAAGAGATTTCCGGCTTTTGTCATATCTCTTTTAGTCTTCGCTCCGACAATTGCCATCGTTCCGAAAAGTACACTTGTCATTAAAAACACTTCAATAACTGATTCCGGCGCATAGACAATAAAAATTACAGAAAACATTACTCCATTAAGTACTGAATATGTGAAAAATAAAACTGCTGAAAGTACTTCTTTATTGTGTTTCATTGCCTGTCCGGCACCAGCAACCACTGCAATTTCAAGAAAAACAAAACTCAGAACTGTCACGTAGAGAAGTGCAGACGATGAGGAATTTAGAATGAAGATATCCAGCAAAGTATATCTTTCACTTACTACAATAAGCGATGTAATACCTGTGATCATAAGAGCAATGAACATATATAGAAATGATTTTGCCATAACATCGGCAAATGATACAGCAGTTAAAGATGTACGAGCATTAATATAATCGTTCTGCTGTGAAGATCCTAAAGACTGATTGCCATATGTCTGACCGCCGTACTGCTGACCGTTATACTGCTGGTTGCTGTATGTCTGACCGCCGTACTGCTGACCGTTATACTGCTGGTTGCTGTATGTCTGACCGCCGTACTGCTGACCGTTATACTGCTGGTTGCTGTATGTCTGACCGCCGTACTGCTGACCGTTATACTGCTGGTTGCTGTATGTCTGACCGCCGTACTGCTGACCGTTATACTGCTGGTTGCTGTATGTCTGACCGCCGTACTGCTGACCGTTATACTGCTGGTTGCTGTATGTCTGACCGCCGTACTGCTGACCGTTATACTGCTGGTTGCTGTATGTCTGACCGTTATACTGCTGGTTTACATATGGTTTGTTATTTGGATCATATGAATTATTTCCATATGAATTGTCACCATAAGGTGTATCTGAATTATTATAAGCCATTGCTATCCTCCTGTTTTCAAACAATTTATATACTGTTTATAACATATTTCTTGTAAATTTTACATCGCGATACAATATATTTCCAATATCATAATATGCTTTTTTCTGTAATTTACTATATATTTAAACTGATTTTCTGACAATTTAATATTTGAGTCTGCATCGAATCTGCATTTGAATCTGATGTTTATTTGGCTTTCAGAAAATCATCCTTATATATCTCACATTTTCTGATTTTAAATTCCGCCTCAAGTTTATTTTTACAAAAATATTTCCACGATCCATCTGATTCTTCAGAAACTTCATCTATCTTGAATTCCTCACCACTTGCATAAATACAATTCAAATATTCTATATTTTTTAATTTACATATAAAGGTATCTGTAAGTGCTGCAATTTGAAATTCCGGTATTACCAAAAGTTTTCTTTGTGGCATCGGAGTACTTTTACTTCTGATTTTCATTTTCAATTCCATTTCATCTGTTCCGATACGGCGAAATGTTATATAAGCATTATAGCCTTCCATAAATTCCATAAAACGGTTGAGATAATCATCTCTTATCATTGAATTAAAATAACTGTCCGGTATTTCTTTCTTTACCCTTGCAATTTCTTTCTCTATTTTATCCTTTGTACTCTGATCACCAAATTGAACAAGTTTTTCCATTTTAGTATTTATTGCATATTCAGCCTGAATAAAATAACTATAGGCTGATTCTTCAAAAAAAGCTTTCGATTCATTTGCAAGCAAAGCCCTTTTTTCTTCTATACATCCCATTCTGTATGCAATATCTGCAAATGAAGAATCCATATTTCCTGTCATAAATTTAAGTTTACTTCCAGGATATACTCTTGTAATGATATTTTCCGCAGTTTCCTCACTTTTAATTGTTCCCGTTCCGGTATTCATCATATCCGCAACCATATAACACGATTCATAAATATTATGAAGTGCCCCTATAACAAAATATTGAAAAGCCTTATTATATTCAGGTTTACCATCACTTACCCTTCCATAATAATAAAGAAATCCAAGTGTATTTGCATAATGCGGATCTGCTGTTTTTTCAAAAAGTTTTTTCAGACATTTCTCCGACTCTTTCCAATCACACGGAAAAATATCATCTCCTCCATAACATCCATAAGCCTTAAGATAGAGTGCAAAAAATATTTCTCTTGAACATCCTACATTTACCATCTTTAAAAATCTTGGTGTTTCCTCATGCGGAACACGTATCTGATCTTCTGCCTGCGCATATGTTCTAAGATAATCATCTATCTGCCAATTTGTAATATGTGTAAAATCATCCGGATGGTCTTCACGATATATATAATCATTTACTGCATCTGCCACGTTGTCATATTCAGGTATTTTGTCATCCTCTGTCTGTATTTCAAGGCTTTCAAGAAGGCTGAATATACAAGCAAGCAGCGCTCTGTCATTTTCCGGAATATAATTCTTTGCTGCATGAATATCAAGTTTATTTAATCCAAAATTCTCAGACATTGTATGTGTCAGCAATTCCAGCCAGTCAGCCAGCTGCTGTGCATCTGCTTTTTTCTCTTTTAAATTGCGGCAAGCCTCAAGGATATCATTTAACTTCATATCATATCTGCCCACAATATCTCTGAAATCTGCTTCCGCAAATTCAGCTTCTCTTTTGCCTATAAAATCCGCAACAGAAATATCATATCTGGCAAGTTCCCTTAAGACCTCTGCTGAAGCCGTCTTCCTTTCTTCCATAGTAATACCCCCGAAATTTTTTTTCAGATCCTTTATTATACATGCTATCCTTTTTACATTATTACC
>CALMUC010000013.1 GCA_937872845.1 uncultured Lachnospiraceae bacterium
CTTTGAAAGAACAGTGAAGCCCTCTGCTTTAATTGATGGTAAGGCTGAAAATACAAACAGTAATTCGGCAAACTTCACTGTAAATAAAAAAGGAACGTATAAAATAGTCGCAAAAGCGCATGATAAGGCGGGAAATAAGAGTACAGTTGAGATAACATTTAATTATGGTTCGAAATTCAACTGGGCTGTATTTGGAATCGTGCTTGGCGCAGTTGTAGTGGCGGGAGGAGCTGTATATATTATTGTTGTAAAAGTAAAAAAAGGCAGTAAGAAAACAGATTAATAAATGGATAGCAAAATCAGCAATTAATCTGTATTTACAACTGAGATTTTTATAATGTTATACCGACCGCCAGAAGTCAGATTAAAATGATTGGCGGTCGGTATTTTTCCATCAAAGAAAGGAAAATGCGGCATATGTTTAAAGGAGTTGCATTTGATATGGACGGAGTCATAATTGATTCCGAGAAAATCTACAGAAAAAATGAATATAGGGCGGCAGAGCATTTTGGCTTCCCGAAAGAAAAAGTAGAGGGGTTCTGCAATCTGATTGCCGGTGGGACGAGAGAGGGAAATACGAAACATTTTCACGAAGTTTTTGAAACGGATATGGATTATGATGTATACCGTGAATATGTAAGTGAAGGTGTTGAAAGACATGCCGTGGAACATGGATATGAACTTAAACCTGGTGTGACTGAACTGCTGGATTTTCTCAGGGATAATGGAATAAAAACAGCACTTGCAACGTCAACAGATCAGGACAGGGCTGAGAGATTTCTTGAACCGCTGGGTGTATTCTCCAAGTTCGACAGGAAAATATTTGGAAATCAGGTGAAACGTGGCAAGCCTGCACCGGACATATACATCGCAGCTGCCGAGGCTATCGGTCTTAATGCGGCTGATGTTATAGGTGTTGAAGATTCGGTAAATGGAGTGCTTTCGTCTCATGCGGCCGGACTTTATACAGTTATGGTGATTGATCTCATTCCACCGACAGATAAAGCTGCTGAAGCTGCAGATATTATTTATGAAAAGAATTCCATTATCAGAATAAAGGAACTTTTTTAAATGATTTATGTTCAAATATTTCCAAATGCGTGTTGATATGTTATACTACAAAGGTTATTTTCCGGGTTAGCCGCTCGGTAATATTTTAAAATAAGGAACAAGGAGAGAACCATGAAAAAGGCAAAGAGAAACGCCATAATCGGACTTATTGTATTTCTTCTGCTTGTAGCAGGTGGTATATATATAGTTCTTTATGGTATCGGATCAGACAAATCAGGGAAAGCGTCTGACATTCCGCTGGGACTTGATTTACAGGGAGGCGTCAGCGTTACCTATGAAATCGAGGAAGATAATGCAACGGACGAGCAGGTCAATGCAACAATTGATAAGCTGCAGCGAAGAGTTGATAATTACAGCCCGGATGGCAGTGTGTATAAGCAGGGAAAGAATCGTATTACGGTAGAAATCCCTCTTGATACAAGTAAATATGATCCGAATGATGTTCTTGATGCCATGGGACGCCCAGGCAAGCTTGAATTTCTGGATCCTGAAAATTATCAGAAATGGGCAGCTCTGCAGGCAAGTAAGTCAAGTAAAGCAAGCAGTACAGATGCATCGGCTACAGATGCATCAGCGACAGATGCATATACAGCAGCACTTTCAGGGTCAGACATTTCAAATGCAGAAGCCGGACGTACACAGGATTCGACAACTGGGGCATATCAGTATATTGTATCCCTTAAATTTACGGATGAAGGTGCGAAGAAATTTGAAACCGTTACAGGCAATAATATAGGAAAGCCGGTTTATATTATTTATGATGGACAGGTTGTAAGTGCTCCAACTGTACAGCAGAAGATTTCAGGCGGCAGTGCACAGATTGATGGACAAAAAGATTATGATGAAGCCGAGACACTTGCAAGTACAATCAAAATTGGTGCACTTCCTCTTACACTGAATGAACTTTCTTCTCAGGTAGTAGGTGCACAGCTTGGATCTAATGCACTTCATTCTTCAATAATAGCAGGAATTATAGGACTTGGAATTATATTCCTTATAATGATTATAGTATTCAGATTCCCTGGATTCCTTGCATCCATAGCGCTTTGTGTTTATACAATAATGGAGCTTTTCTTCCTGAATACAATGCATATAACGCTTACACTTCCAGGTATTGCAGGTATTATACTTTCGATAGGTATGGCAGTTGATGCAAATGTAATCATTTTCACTCGTATCAAGGAAGAAATAGGCAATGGAGTCACAGTGAAAACTGCTGTAAAGACCGGATTCAGCAAGGCTCTTTCAGCAATCATTGATGGAAACGTAACAACAGTTATAGCCGGAATCGTTCTTCTTATAATGGGAACAGGTACAGTTAAAGGATTTGCGCGTACTCTTATTCTGGGTATTGTTCTTTCAATGGTATCAGCACTTTTCATAACGAAATTCCTGCTGAATATATTTGTAAATCTTGGAGCTGTAAATAAAAAGCTTTATGGTTCCGTTAAATATAAGAGAGTTGGAAAATATTCAAAGATATTCCCATATACTTTGGCATTTTCATTAATTGTCATTGTAACTGGAATCGTATTTTTGTTTGTAAATCCGCATATAGAAAAACGTGGAAAAGCTCTGAACTATTCACTTGAATTCAGCGGCGGTACATCTACTAGTGTGACATTTAATGAAAATTACACACTTAGCTCAGCGGAGAAGAAAATCATTCCGGTTATAGCAAAGGCAACCGGAGTAAGTGCTGGAACTATTCAGGTTCAGACAGTAAATGATTCAAACCAGATTGTATTTAAGTCATCGGTGCTTGATGAAGCGCAGCGTAAATCAATGACTGATGCGTTGGAATCTAATTTCAAACTTACTGATGATAAGATTGAAACACAGAATATCAGTTCGACAATAAGCAGTGAGACGCGTCGTGATGCTATACTTGCAGTAGCAATTGCTGCAGTGCTTATGCTTATCTATGTTGCATTCAGATTTAGTGATGTACGATTTGGTGTGTCGGCAGTTCTTGCTCTGGTACATGATGTAATGTTTGTATTCTTCGCATATTCAGTGGCATATTTGTCAGTCGGCGGTACATTTATTGCATGCATGCTTACAATTGTAGGTTACTCGATTAACTCGACAATTGTTATTTTCGACCGTGTTCGTGAGAACCTTAAAGCAATGGATGTTAAGAAAATCGGATATGATGAATTGGTTAATACAAGTATTTCTCAGACATTTACAAGAAATATCTATACAAACCTTACGACATTTGTAACAGTATTTGTTCTGTTTATAATGGGAGTAGCTTCGCTTAAGGAATTTACGCTTACACTTATGGTTGGTATTGTTGCCGGTACATACTCATCAATATGTATCACAGGACCACTTTGGCTCACATTGAGAAAACATATCGGAAGCAATGGACTTATAGTTTCAACAGGGAAAAAACCAGCAAGTAAGTCATCATCAAAAGCCGGTAATGAAAATGCAAAAATTTCATCTGAAAGCTCTGTGAAAACAGGCAGTAAAAAAAGTCGAAGTCAGGAAAAAATAAATAGAGAGTAAATAATAAAACAGAGTTTATATAAAGTGCAGGGCATCACGCGTTTGTGGTGCCCTGTATTATTTTAACATTTGTAAAAAAGGTGCATTGTATGAATATGATCTGGAAAGGATATAAAAGGATATTAGATGCTGATGCGGTCAGCAGGCATAATAATATTGAGCCTGTTATAGCGGAAATTGTGGCAAACCGGATTGGCAGCTGGAGGACATCAAATGGAAATTACGAACCGCTGAATGACTATGACATAAAAAAGTATCTGTATGGAGATATTTCTGAAACATATAATCCATCAATGCTGCAGGGTATTGATAAAGCGGCAGATCTTCTGCTTTTATCCATACATAATGGTTCTAAAATCCGTGTTATAGGCGATTATGATGTGGATGGAATGACATCGGTATATATGCTGTTCATTGCAATACAGTTTCTTGGAGGGGATGTTTCATATGATATTCCTGACAGAGTGCAGGATGGCTATGGAATGAATATAAGGCTTGTTGAAAAAGCAATTTTTGATGGAGTTCAGACAATCATTACATGTGACAATGGAATTGCTGCATTCGATGCGGTTAAAAAGGCAAAGAATGAGGGGATGACGGTTATTATTACTGATCATCATACAGTTCAGAACAAGCTTCCGGATGCAGATGCTATTATAAATCCACATCTGGATGGAGACGGATATCCGTTTAAAGAAATATGCGGAGCTATGGTTGCTTATAAATTTATAAATTATGTTTATGAAAAAGAGAAAATACCACTTTCTGACAGTGATATGTACTTGTCTCTGGCGGCACTTGCAACTACGTGTGATGTAATGCCACTTGTTGATGAAAATAGAATTTATGTAAAGAAGGGGCTGGAAAGTATTTTAAATATTTCCAATATCGGAATGCAGGCACTGATAAAGGAACTGAAACTTGATAAAAACGTAAAACTGAAGAATTCGGATTTCGGGTTCAGAATCGGGCCATGTATGAATACGCAGGGGCGGCTGTATTCGGCAAAGAATATGGTGAATCTGCTTATGGAGGAAAATAAAGACAGAGCAGCAGCTGCTGCAAAGACGATTGTTGAACAGAATCAGAACAGGAAAAGTGAAACAGAAACTTATCAAAAAAATTTTATCAAAAAACTTCAGGGTACAAATGATAAGGTCGTTGTGGAATATGCGGAAGGACTTCATGAGAGCCTTGCCGGAATTGTGGCAGGAAAAGTGAAAGAGGCTTTATATCGACCGACAATCATTTTAACGGAATCAGCGGAAAATACGGATATTTATAAAGGATCAGGCAGGTCGATTCCGGCATATAACATTTTTGCGGAATTGTCAAAAGTTTCGGAGCTGATGTATGAGGGGAGGTTTGGCGGACATCCACTTGCCGCAGGTCTGACAATAGAAAAGAAAAATCTGAAAAAGCTGCATGATGTTCTTAATGCAAATGCAAATATTACAGATGAAGATATGACACCGGTTCTTCATATAGATGCTGAAATCATGCCAGATAAAGTGACACTGAAAACAGCCATTGAAATTGAAGAGAAACTTGGTCCGTTTGGAAATTGGAATGAGGAACCGGTGTTTGCCGTAAAAAATGTAAAAGTTACAGGACTGTATGTCAATGAAAAGGGAAGCAGAATTATTGTTAATACAAGTGGCGGAACATTTATCAGTTTTTCTCCGGAATTTGTATGTGACAGTATAAAGAAGTGGTTTGGAGAGGCGGATTGTGCTAAACTACTAAATGGAACAGTTCGTGAAAATCAGATATGGATAAATGAATCAGCCAATCATGTGAAACTTGATATAGCATATAATGCTTCGGTAAATCAGTTTCGCGGAAATCAAAGTATGCAATATATAATTAAAGATATACGAAAGTCAGAGGAAGATTAAAATGAAAACAGTAAAAGATTATATACTTACAATTCCGGATTTTCCTAATCCCGGGATTATGTTCCGGGATGTTACAAGCGTTCTTGACAGTCCGGAAGGACTGAAACTTTCTATAGATGAACTTTATAAACTTATTGATAATGTAGAGTTTGATGCAATTGCCGGGATTGAATCAAGAGGATTTATTTTCGGAGCACCCCTTGCATATAAGGCAGGGACGAGTTTTATTCCTATAAGAAAAAAAGGTAAACTGCCGCGCGAAACAGTAGAAGAGTCATATGATCTGGAGTATGGAAAGGCAACAATTGAAATACATAAGGATGCAATAAAGCCTGGAGATAAGGTTGTTATAATAGATGATCTGATTGCAACGGGAGGGACTGTTGAAGCTGCCGCAAAGCTTGTGGAACGCCTCGGAGGAAAGGTTGTAAAGGTGATATTTCTTATTGAACTTGAAGGACTGAAAGGTCGGGAACGACTTGCAAAATATAATCTGGATTCTGTAGTCAAGTATGAAGGAAAGTAATAAGTTTATAAATTATATGCTGACTGCGTTATTGGAAAGTATAAGACTCTATAGTGAAAATGTATAATCATGGCAGGGAGGAGTTTGATTTATGCCGGAAGAACCAATTAAAGAGATAATTGATGAAAAAGCGCATAAGGGTGATCTTGCTACACCTGCAGATTTTACGGCACCGGCGGAGCTTTATAGTGAGCTTATTGACAGAATAAAGATGTATCATCCATCAGATGATTTTTCAATGATAGAAAAAGCATATCATTTTGCAGATAATGCTCATAAAGGGCAGAAAAGAAAATCAGGTGAGAGTTATATTATACATCCGCTTTGTGTGGCAATTATTCTGGCCGAACTTGAAATGGATAAAGAAACCATAGAGGCTGGACTTCTTCATGATGTGATAGAAGATACTGGTGTCACAAAAGATGAGATTTCAAGAGAATTTTCTCCTGAAGTTGCAGTTCTGGTTGATGGAGTTACAAAGCTGACGCAGCTGAATCTCTCACATGACAAGATTGAAATTCAGGCAGAAAATTTAAGAAAAATGTTTCTGGCAATGGCAAAGGACATAAGAGTTATAATCATTAAACTTGCAGATCGTCTGCATAATCTCAGAACTTTGCAGTATCAGACAGCCGCGAAGCAATTTGAAAAAGCAAAAGAAACAATGGAGATTTATGCACCTATAGCTCACAGGCTTGGTATTTCAAAAATCCAGGTTGAAATGGATGATCTTTGTATGCAGTATCTTTATCCTGATGTATATAAGGAATTATGCGATAAAATCAATGAAAAAATGTCGGAACGCGGAAGCTTCATAGATGAGATGGTTGCAGAAGTAAGAAAGTATGTTGGTGAGGCAGGAATTAAGGCAGATATAAATGGACGTGTAAAGCATATTTTTTCTATTTATAAAAAGATGAAAACACAGGGAAAAACGCTTGACCAGATTTATGATGTCTATGCACTTAGAATTATAGTGGATACGCTTAAGGACTGCTATGCCGCACTTGGAATAATTCATGCAAAATACACACCTATACCTGGACGGTTTAAGGACTATATTGCTATGCCCAAAGCGAATATGTATCAGTCACTTCATACCACTCTTATAGGGTCAAATGGGCATCCTTTTGAGATACAGATACGAACTTATGAAATGCATCGTACAGCAGAATATGGTATTGCTGCACATTGGAAATATAAGGAAAGTGGAAGCACCAAGGTCACGAAAGAAGAAGAAAAACTTAACTGGCTTCATGAAATTCTTGAGTGGCAGAATGATACTAAAGATAACCATGAGTTCATGAAAGCGGTAAAGACGGATCTTGATATGTTTACGGATCAGGTTTACTGCTTTACGCCAGGAGGAGATGTAAAGGAACTGCCAAGCGGGTCTAATACGATAGATTTTGCATATGCAATTCATACGGCAGTTGGAAATAAAATGGTGGGAGCCAGAATAAACGGCAGGCAGGTTCCTATTGAGACGGAACTTAATACAGGCGACAGAGTTGAAATTATCACCTCTCAGAATTCAAAAGGACCTTCACAGGACTGGCTGAATCAGGTACGTTCAACACAGGCTAAGACCAAGATAAATCAGTGGTTTAAGCATGAACTTAAAGACGAAAATGTTGAAAAAGGCAAGGCTGCGATTGAAGCATACTGTAAGCTTAAAAATATAAATCTTTCAGAACTTCTCAGACCGGAACTTGTGAAGAAAATTTTAAAGCGATATAACTTTAAAGATTGGGATTCTATTGTGGCAGCAATAGGTCATGGAGGAATGAAAGAGGGACAGGTTATAAACCGTCTCATAGAAGAAGACAGCAAGGAAAAAGCAAGTAAAATATCAAATGAAGAAATTCTTACAGAGTTGGCAGATAAAAGGCAGCGCGTAGAGATACCGCAAGGTGGAATAAAGGTTCATGGACTTCATGATGTGGCAGTGAGATTTTCCAAATGCTGTTCACCTGTTCCGGGAGATGAAATACTTGGATTTGTAACAAGAGGTCGTGGAATATCAATTCACAGAACTGATTGTGAAAATGTTCTTGCGATGGATGAGGCAGACCGGGCGCGTCTTATTGAAGCAGAGTGGGTTACAACAGATGGCGACAGTAAGAATCAGTTCATGACAGAAATCAGTATTTATGCAGAGGATAGAACGGGACTTATGTATGATGTTCTTGCAATATTTAAAGAGAAGAATATAAACCTTCTTACAAGCGGATCCAGGCGGGATAAGAATGGAGATTCAACAATCACGCTTCAGTTCAAGGTTCATTCAAAGGAAGAGCTGCATGAACTTACGGATAAGATACAGCAGATACATGGAGTTATCGATATCAAAAGGACACAAGGGTAGCATGTTATGGCAAATATTAAATTACTTACGGATATGTGTGGTCCGATTCAGACAAACTGTTATACACTTATAAATGAAGGAACGAAAGAAGCTGTAATCATAGATGCTGCTGGTACTCCGAAATCAAAAGATGCAGAGAAACTTGCGGAAAATTTAAAAAAAGCAGGGGCATATCTTACTGCAATTTTTCTTACACACGGACATTATGATCATGCTGGAGCATTAGATGCTTTGCGGAATATCTTTAAAGGTGTGCCGGTATACATAGGAAAAAAAGATGCTGATATGCTTAAAAGGCCAGAGTTAAATCTGTCATCATGGCTTATCGGTGAACCAGTTTCAATAGATTTCGGAAGTGATGAATCTAAAGAAAAAGGAAATAATGATAAAACTGTAGAAGATGGTGAAGAAATTTCAGTGCTTGATACAAAAGTAAAATGTCTTCTTGTACCTGGACATACATCAGGAAGTATTTGTTATTATTTTCCGGAAATTTCATCAGTTTTTGACGGAGATACATTATTTACAGGAAGTGTCGGAAGAAGCGATTTTCCTACAGGAGATGGGAACCTGCTCATAGAAAAAATAAGAGAAAAACTTTTCTCTCTTCCCGGAGATACTAAAGTCTTTCCGGGACATGGAACAGAGACAACCATCAGGTGCGAAAAAGCAGGAAATTTCTGTTTTGATGGTGAGATGGAATGATAATTTTATAAATGAGATTTTGTGAATGAGATTTTATAATTGAGATTTTATAGATATGACTTTATTAATAAATAGGTTCATATATTTTGATTGGAGAGTAAACAGTTTTGATCCTTCTTATACAGAATCATGATGAATATGATGCAGATTTTCGTGCCATGCTGCAGGCATTTTTTCCAACGGTGAAAATTTATGGCATGAAGACTGAAGAAGCAGGCAGGCTTTCTGCAAAGGATTTTCGTAAGTACGATATATGCTTTACTGCACTTTTGTTAGAGGAAAAGGCACGACTGACAATAGAGAAAAATGGTATTACACAGTTTATGGCACTCTGCGATGGCGATTATAAGGATCGCAGACATTTTCGGAACAAGCTTAAACTTGCAATGTATCGTGTGCTGTCAGAATATACAGAGCGTACGCTTCCGTGGGGAAGTCTTACAGGTATGAGACCTACGAAGATAGCAATAAAGGCATTTAAGACCGGAAAAAATAAAGAAGAAGTAATAGATATTTATAGGAAATTATATGATACATCAAAAGAAAAAGCACTTCTTGCAGCTGAAGTTGCACAGAGGGAAAAGATTATTCTGTCAGATGTAGATCCTGAAAGGGATTACGCACTTTATATTGGAATTCCTTTCTGCCCTACAAGATGTCTTTACTGTTCTTTTGCTGCAGTTCCGATAGCAGAGTATGAATCTATCGTAAATGAGTATCTTGAGAGTTTGAAGAGTGAACTGCAGTATATATCAATGCAAAGCAGTAACAGAAAACTTATATCTATTTATATAGGTGGTGGAACGCCGACAAGTCTTTCCGCAAAGCAGCTTGATATTTTACTTACTGCAGTGGATGAGACTTTTGACATCACAAGTCTTCAAGAGTACACTGTTGAAGCTGGGAGACCAGACAGCATAACAATTGAAAAATTAAGGGTTTTGAAAAATCATAATGTATCCAGAATCAGTATTAATCCGCAAACCATGAATGAGGAAACACTCAGAATTATCGGAAGATATCATACATCATCTGACATAGTGAGGGCGTTTTGGGATGCAAGAAAAACTGGATTCAGAGATATTAATATGGACATCATTGCAGGTCTTCCAGGTGAGGACATGCATAGTATGCGCTATACATTGGATGAAATTGAAAAGTTATCTCCTGATAGTCTGACGGTTCATTCGCTTGCAATAAAGAAGACTGCAAATCTGAATCAGGAACTTGATCAATATAAGGATGCAATTAATCATGATGCAGTAGGTATGGTAAGGATGGCACATGAAAGAGCAGAGAAATTGGGACTTGTTCCTTATTATCTTTACCGGCAGAGAAATATTGCAGGGAATCTTGAAAATACAGGATTTGTAAAACCTGGGCTTGAATGCCGTTATAATATACTTATTATGGAAGAGAGAATTGATATTTATGCAGCAGGTGCAGGTGCAGTTTCGCGTCTTGTTACATATGACCGTAAAAGTGACACGAATGTAAAAACTATACGTGTGGAAAATCTTAAAAATATTGAAGAATATATTGTGCGTATAGATGAAATGAAAGAACGTTTTGATAAAGCACTCAATGAGAGAAGAAAGCTTTATAATGAGCTTTCATAAAAATAAGTTTATAATAAAAATTTATATAAAATAAGAGGGAAAAAAACATGGCAGAATCTATGAAGGGGTTGCGTCGGACCCATAGATGCGCAGAAACAGTAAATGCGGAAACAGGAAGCAGAGTTACAGTTATGGGATGGGTTGCCAAAAGCAGAAATAAAGGCGGCATCATTTTTACTGATTTGCGGGACAGAACGGGGATACTTCAAATTGTGTTTCAGGAGGAAACTGTAGGAACAGAAGAATTTGAAAGAGCAGGAAAAATTCGTTCAGAGTTTGTGATTGTTGTAACTGGAAGAGTAGAAAAACGTACAGGAGCAGCAAATCCTAATCTTGCAACAGGTGAAATTGAAATTGTGGCAGAGTCTCTGCGTATACTTTCAGAATCAGAGACACCTCCATTTCCTGTTGAGGATGGAATAAAAACAAAGGAAGATATTCGTTTGAAATATAGGTTCCTGGATCTTCGCCGCCCGGAAATTCAGAAAAATCTTATACTAAGATCAAGAGTAACTACAGCTATACGTAAATTTATGGCGGATGAGGGATTTCTTGAAATAGAGACCCCTATTCTCTGTAAATCAACGCCGGAAGGTGCACGTGATTATCTTGTACCAAGCCGTGTTCATCAGGGAAATTTTTATGCACTGCCACAGAGCCCTCAGCTATTTAAGCAGCTCCTTATGGTCTCGGGATATGACCGTTATTTCCAGATCGCAAAGTGTTTCAGAGATGAGGATTTGAGAGCCGACCGTCAGCCTGAGTTTACACAGGTAGATATGGAGCTTTCATTTGTTGATATAGATGATGTTATAGATGTAAATGAAAGGCTTATTCAGACAATATTTAAAGAAATCGGTGTTGATGTTCAGCTTCCGATTGAGCGTATGACATGGGATCATGCTATGAATTTCTATGGTTCTGATAAACCTGATCTGCGTTTTGGCATGGAACTTCATGATATTTCAGATGTTGTTAAGGATACCGGATTTGGAGTGTTTGCAGATACAGTAAAAAATGGCGGAACAGTTCGTGCAATTAAAGCAGAGGGACTTGGCGGTATAGCAAGGAAGAAGCTTGATGCTCTTCAGGAATTTGTAAAAGGGTATGGAGTAAAAGGACTTGCTTATATCAGTACAGCAGAAGATGGGACTGAAAAGTGTTCATTTGGAAAATTTGTAACTGCTGAAGATATTGAGAATATTAAATCAGTGCTTGATGCAAAAAATGGAGACCTTATTCTTATAATAGCAGATCTCAAGTGGAAATTCGCTTGTGAGACACTTGGAGCACTCAGGTGTCATCTTGCAGATGAAATGGGACTTGCTGACAAAAATAAGTTCAGATTTGTATGGATAGTTGAATTCCCGCTTCTTTCATGGAGTGATGAAGAAAATCGTTTCGTTGCTGAACATCATCCGTTTACAATGCCAATGGAAGAAGATCTTGATAAGATAGAAACAGATCCTGGTGCTGTTCGTGCAAAGGCTTATGATATAGTGCTTAATGGAGTTGAACTTGGCGGAGGTTCTGTCAGAATTCATCAGAATGATATCCAGGAACTTATGTTTAAAACAATAGGTCTTACACAGCAGGAAGCAGAGGATAAATTCGGATTTCTGCTCAGAGCATTTAAATACGGTGTGCCGCCGCATGCAGGTCTGGCATATGGACTTGACAGACTGATCATGCTTATGACAGGTTCTGATACAATTCGAGATGTTATGGCATTTCCTAAGGTAAAGGATGCTACGGATCTTATGTGTGAGGCTCCAAATATTGTAGATGAACAGCAATTAAATGATCTTGGTATTGAAATTTCTGTAGCATCGGAAGAAGAGTAAAAATAATCCCGCGGATTTAATCGTGGGGTGATTAGATAGGAACAGAAACCATTCAGATTAATATAAAGAAAGTAAACAGGTATGAATTTAGCAAAAGTGATTATTGCGGGAGTACTCGGATTTGTTATATATCTTTTTTCAAATGTTGTTATTAGAAGGTTTGATGCAAAAATTCGTTCACGTGAAGACTACGATGCGGATGTCGATGAAAAAATGACAAAAGCCGAAAAAGCAGCAGCTGCAGAAGAGAAGAAAACAGAAGCATGTAAAATTAAAATTTCATTTGCAGGAACGAAAAAGGAAAATCCAATAAGGGTCTGGATTATAGCTTTTTTAGGTATGATTTTTTCCGGAACATCTATTTATTGGTTTGGGTTGACAGGATATGGTATTCTAAGTGCTTTATTTTTCCTGATTCTTACGATAATTGCTTTTACTGATCTGGATACAATGGAAATCCCACCGGTATTGAATATAATAATTGCAGTACTGGGTGTGGCTGCAATATGGCTTCAGCCTGAAATTACAATTGTGGAACGTATAATAGGTGCAGCTTCAATAAGTGTTTTTCTGATCATTATAGATCTCATAAAATCAGGAGCGTTTGGCGGAGGTGACATAAAACTGCTGTTTGCATCAGGGCTGTTTTTGGGATGGAAGGCAAATGTAGCAGGATTTTTTATCGGGGCAATAATTGGTGCAGTTGCAGGGATTTTATTAATGATAAAAAAGAAAAAAGGCAGAGAAGAACATATACCATTTGGTCCTTCACTTTGTGCAGGTCTTATTGTTGCATCACTTTTTGGAAATGAACTCATCAACTGGTACATAGAAATAATAAAAATGTCGATGTCACACTAGACAATAGGGGTGAATTTATGTTTAGTCTGCCTTTATTACTGATTATAATTGGAAACGCATCTCCTTTGATTTTTTATATTCTTTTTATAAATGATCATGTAAAGCAGAGAATTTTTACAAGTGTTCCTGTTATAATTTTGCTTTACGGTGCAGATATTATAATTCGTGCAGAAGGATACAGGATTATATCGTGTGTTTTTGAGATGTTAATATTTTTTTTCGCTGTTTCATTTTATCAGAAAAATTATGTATGGAGAAATCTGCTTTTACTTGCTGCACAGTATCTGATAAGCAACATTGCTTTGCTTATCATTTTTGTAGTTACAGACTACAGGATGAATAATGCAATGTTTATAAGACTGGGAAAAATCCCGGGTCAAATGATGGCCTTTAATTATATGGCAGCATATATATTCAGCGCAGTTGTTGCGACGCTATTTATGCGAAAGATTTCTCATTGCTTTAGTGAACGCAGAAATTCAATATACATTGTTCTTTCTGTATTTGCAGGAATATATTCTTCTGTTTTCGCAGTGATCAGGGAAATTGTGTATGATAATGAGTTTGTTAATAACATTATAATAATAATTTGTATGTTTGCATTGTATATTTTAAACGGATATCTGGTATGGATTGTATATCGCAGAGTAAAAGACAATGTAATGCATAAAGAAAATCTTATGGAAGAGAATTTCCTCACACAGATAAAGGGAATTTCAGAAGAGGATTTAAAAAAATGGGGTACAACAGGAAATCAGATTCTTGATTATATTATTGGTAAAAATATAGATAGTCTTGAAAATGATGGATATGTGGTAAACATATTTGCAGATATATTATCAGTTGAAGGAATGCTCCAGGTTTATACAGCTGAAATATGTGACAGACTCTTTGACAGATTGAAAAAATGGTGTATAAGTCAGGAAGATGGCAATCCAGTTATTATGCTTGCAATCCGTGATCATTCGGGAATGCTTAACATAACAGGCGAAGCTGAGAGAAAATGTATTGAGCCATCACTAAAAAACAGAATAGAGTTTTATTTTCAATTATTAAGCTTGAAAAATTATGTGAAGTATCTTGGCGGAATGATGCGAGTAAAGAAAATTTCACAAAGTCTTAAGATAACGCTTGTACTTAATGAAGACGAAGTGAGAAAAGAGGCAGCAAAATGATAATAAATGATGCCTTTTTTTATATTGCACTTGTGTTTTTGATAGCGCTGTTTGCCGTAATAGTTATCATACAGGAAAAAAAATGGGAAGAGATCGAAAAACAGAATAAAGAGCTGCTCCGCGAGATGGATGAAAAGAATAAAAATTATCAGTACAATATGAATATTACTGAAAATGCAAACTGGAAAGCCCATGAAGAGGGGAAACAGCGGGAACTGCTTACGGTATTAAAACATAAAAAAGATGATCGTACAGCAGCGAATATTACGACAAGTCTGGAAGAAGAAAGAGCACTTTTGCTTGTACTTATTGTAAAAAGGTCGGAAAGAAAAGCAAAAGCTGAAAATGTAGAATTTTC
Organism: uncultured Lachnospiraceae bacterium; assembly: GCA_937872845.1. Taxonomy (GTDB): domain Bacteria; phylum Bacillota; class Clostridia; order Lachnospirales; family Lachnospiraceae; genus Eubacterium_Q. The sequence continues at coordinate 14,943 of CALMUC010000013.1, forward strand.
TGTAATAATGAATGGAACAAGAGAAAATGAGGCAGGAATGAATCTTGTACGAAATCTTGATGATCGTCAGATTATAGGTGTTTTTACGAACCTTTTAGATAATGCGATAGAAGCGGCCGCCAGAACTGAAAACAGCAGATATGTAAGAGCAAGACTTAATGTAGGAAGTTTTCTGATAGAAAATGGAAAGCTTGAGAATTCTCACCCAATGGAAACCGGATTTTTGACATCGAAGGATGATCCTGTGAAACATGGGATAGGCACACGTGTTATACGTTCTATAGTTGATGAGAAAAAATTAAAGTTGAAATATCATGATTTTGGACAAATTTTCCGTACAGAGCTTACTGTGTATTAAAAAATAATGTAAAAAGTCGCATAAGGGCAAAAATTGTAATTGCAAAATATCGCAATGCGGACAAAGTTGTGATAAAATAATTCTCAAATTGGCAAATACAAAACATAAAAGGGGAAACTTATGATTTTTGGAATCTGCGATGACGAACTGGAAGAGACAGGTTTTGTACAGAAAACTCTGCATGAAAATAATCTGCTGAGGCAGGAAGATAAAGTAAAGGTATATACACCTGATGTTCTTAGTTCGGAAATAGAGAACAATAAATTTGAATGCGATATACTCATTACGGATATTCAGTTTGCCGGATTTGATTTTGATGGAATATATCTGGTAAAGATAATAAACGAGAAATATCCTTTATGTGAAATAGTATTCATGTCAAATTATGCTGATTTTTCAGACAAGATTTACGAAGCTGAGCATGTGTATTTTGTACAGAAAAAGAATGTTGAAAGCGTTATGCCGAAAGCAATAGAAAAAGCACTTAAAGCTTGTAAAGAAGAAAGCGGAGGCAAGGTTTTTGGATTCTATTCAGATGGAGTTCAGACATATCTTAGAGTAAGAGATATTCTTTATGTAGAACGTGATAAAAGAAATATTAATATCATTACAAAAGATAAAAATTATCCATGTATATATTCGCTTACAAAGCTTATACATATGATAGAGGATGAGCATCTTGTGCGTGCGAACGGGTCAGTAGTTATAAATATAGCACATGTAAATAGTGTGAGCGCATCTGAAATATGTATTGATAACGGGAAAAACATAGAAACAAGCGCCAGATTTCAGAGTAAAGTTAAAACGGCATATATCAGATGGGTTGAAGAAAACGGATGATTTTATCATAATTTAAAAATCCCAGAACGGTTTTTGTTTTTATTATGCTGAGGGAATAAAATGGAAACAAAAGTAAAATATAAAAACAAGATAATATTATGTATAACAGTTCTTTTGATGATTATTGGTTTGACTGGATGTGTTGGTACTCATGAACCAGATATGACCGAGAACGAAATACGAAGTGTAATAGAGTCCTTGCTTCAATCCAAATATGATAAAGAGTTCACCGTCAGAGAAGTTGATTCATGGACGCCCGCCGGTGATGGATGGCTTCCTATACAACCATCTGGGCATGATATAAGTGCAATAGTCTATCCGAAAGATAATAGTGAATTAAATTTTGATGTAAAACTCAGAGTAAGCGGATTTCATAATAGTAAAAAGAAAATAGTTTCTGATAATTATGTAACAACTTCTGTTGCGTCTCAGATATCAGAAGGTGTACGTAATGAATTATCTGAAATTCCTGATGATTATGTGGTAATAACGCATTTTAATTACGAAAATGTTGATATTAACTGTAAAAAAGATATGAATATTTTAGTTGAAGATTATATAAGAAACAATACTAATGATGCGTTTGTAGCACAGATAGATATAATTTGTGATTCGGCTCAGGAAGAACTTGAGATACAAAAGGCTTTACCGTCCATTGCAGCTAAATATAAATATATAGGCAGTAAGCATGGATATATAAATATTACTAATATCGGCACTCCAGACAGACTGAATGAATATATGAATGAATTAAAAGAAAAAACATATAAAAGTTATCGAGATATGCTGTATGATAATGATGCTTTATCAAATGGTTATCGGTTTGGAAATGGTGAAATTGAAGATTATTATTAAATGATATATTTAAAATAAATTTATCAGGAATCACGATAGAAATATAAAAAGTTTGTTTCATATCACAAAAAATATTTTGTAAAAAAGACGATGCATTTTTTTATTGAATGCATCGTTTTTTATATTCAACTGATTTTTTTGATTTTTCCTATAATTGAAAAAATCAAGAATAGAGTCATGTCGGTGACAACAATACAGGCACCGGTAGGAACTGATTTTAAATATGAAATGATAAGCCCTGCCGTAAAACATATCAGTGACAGAATTGCAGATAATATAACTGTAGATTTAAAACTTTTACATACACATATTGCGGTAAGAGAAGGGAATATTATAAGGCTTGAAATTAAAAGTGTACCCATCATGCGCATTCCGAGAACTACAGTTATTGCAGTAAGAGCTGCAAGAATCATATTGCAGGCGCGAGTTTTAAGACCGATAGCGGATGAAAAGTTTTCATCAAAAGTTACTGCAAATATACGATTATAAAACAGAATATATAAAATCAGAACCGTAGTACTAAGAATCACAGATAGTATTACATCGCTGTTATCCATGGCAAGAATACTGCCAAACATATAATTTGTTACATCTGTATTCATTCCGCTTGTAAGGGATATTGTCATTACACCTATAGCAAGGGAACTGCTGCAGAGCAGAGCTGTTGCAGCATCCCCTTTTATTTTTGAAGAATCTTTTAGCTGCAGCAGGAAAAATGCACATGCCATACATACAGGAATTGAAATTACAAGAGGAGCCATTTTCATTGCATATGCAACTGTGAGCGCGGCAAATCCAACATGAGAGAGCCCGTCTCCTATCATAGAGTACCTTTTAAGCACAAGACTTACGCCTAAGACTGAAGCACATAATGAAACAAGAAGCCCGACAATAAGAGCTCTTAAAAGAAATGGATAAGAAAACATTTCTGCGAGAGTATTTATCATGATGCACCTCCAAGAAAATCTTTGCCGGGTTTACTTTTTATATAATCATCTGTCGCACCAAAGAAAAGCTGATTTCTGCCAAGATGGAGAATATGGTCGGATTGTTCAGCTGCTCCATGTATGTCGTGAGAAACCATAATGATGGCAATATGTTCATTTTTATGTATATCAGAAATTATATGATACATACTGGAAGCAATTATCGGATCAAGTCCGGTCACAGGTTCATCAAGTATAAGAAGTTTTTTTGCTGAACAAAGTGCTCTTGCAAGAAGAACCCGTTGCTGCTGACCACCGGATAATTCTCTGTAACATCTTTTTTTTAGGTTTGTTATTTCAAGCATTTCCATTTTCTTTAATACATCGGTACGGTCATCTTCGTTATAAAATGGATGCCTGCCAAGGCGGCTGAGCCGCCCGGACATTACAATTTCCATTACACTTGCAGGAAAATCCTTTTGAGATGCTGCCTGCTGTGGCAGATATCCTATTTCGGCAGGTTTCAGATCGGGATTGTAAATAATTTCACCGGTACATGGTTTTTTTAAATTAAGAAGACCTTTTAACAAAGTGCTTTTTCCGGCACCATTTTCGCCAACTATACATAGATAATCATCTTGTTCTACTGAAAAATCGAGATTTTGGAGCACAGTTTTTCCTTCATATGCAAATGAAACATTTCTGCAGGTGAGCAGACTCATATTAATTCAATGCCTCCTTCAGAACTTTCACATTATGTTCCATCAGGCTGATATAGGTTGCTCCGGATTTGAAGTCACTGTCACTTACGTTATGGACAGCATTAAGCAATTCACTTTTGGCACCAGTTGCTTCACAGATAGAATCACACATTTGTTCATTTGAAAGCTCGATATGAAATACAACGGGTATGTTGTCCTCTTTTACTTTATCAATTAAAAATGCCACAGTAGAAGACTTTGGTTCGGTATCGGCAGAACAACCTGGAAAAGCTGCATAGTATTTAAGACCATATTCATCACAAAAATACCTGAAAGGAAAACGATCACCTACTATGATTTCTTTACGTTTGCTGTTCTGAATTACTGAGCGGAAATCAGCATCAAGATCAGTAAGTTTATCAATGTATGATTTTGTATTTGTCTGGTATGTATTAGAATTGTCAGGGTCAATTTTACAAAGTGTGTCTGAAATGTTCTGGACAATTTTAATTGCGTTTGCAGGTGAAGTCCATACGTGCTCGTCCATTTCAGGAGTTTCTCCATCAGAATCAGCAGATGTATCAGTCGAGGAACTGTCAGATAAAGAACTGTCATGAATTTTATCCGCCGTTCCCGGACTGTTTATGACCTTATCTGAGTTTTCTTCGGATTCAGGCTGCATACCTTCAACCAATTCTTCTTTCTCAAGATTAACACAATCCATAAGTTTGAAAATAGTCATGTGGCTTTGATCCATAGTACTTAAAACATTGCTTACCCACTCATCGGAATCACCGCCAACATATATAAAAAGATTGCTGTTTTGTATTTTAATAATATCCTGTGGAGATGGTTCATAGCTGTGACATTCAGCACCTGGCTTGAGTAAAAGAGTTGTATCGACAGTATCTCCTGCTATCTGGCGTACAAAGTCATATTCCGGGAAATTTGTACATACAACCTTGATTTTTTCAGAGTTTTCTTTTGATGATGATGCATCATGAACTGTAGATGTGGAAAAGTTTCCCTTACATGCAGTCAGCATGATTGTAATTATAAGAACAGATAAAACAGATATATAAAATTTTTTAATCATAATAAAGCCTCCGGATTTAGAAAAATAAGCATAAAAATAATGGACATATGACTTTTGGCGTAATATGTCTGAAAAGTTTAGAATGTCTGATTTATACAAAATTCTAATCCGAGAGTTTTACTTTTAATGAAATTAAAGTGACAGATACGGCATAATAAAAATATGCGAATATAACGATGAAAAATGATATAGCTGAAAAACAGTAAATGGAGGCAGATAAAGGAGCAGATCCGACAGAACTGAGGATATGTCCGCATACCTCAATTTCATGACAGATAGGACAGTTTTTTTCTGTGCAGTGATGGTTTGCTTCGAGAAAAATATAAGCAGCAGAAAGAATAAGAACTGATAGTAAAAGCACAGATATAAATATTCTGATGTTTTTCTGATGTTTTTTCATTTCCTATTCCTCCATTATTATCTGATAAATTTAATAAATATAGATTTTATGTCATTCAGCGCGGGCATGATGATAAACAGTCACAGCATAAACCGTACAGTACTGTTTTTGATATATTGAGACAAAAGCCGTCATTTTTAAGTGTATCTGAGCGAAGACGGTCAGCAGTTTTAATATTGGCATGAAAGGTTTTTCCACATTTAGTGCATATCATATGTATGCAGTTCATACATTGTGAAGCTTTTGTATATTGATAATAGATTTCACGGGAACCTTCACGTGAAAAACGTCTTATAAGTCCTGCACTTTCGAGAGATGCGAGATTTCTGTATACTGCACTGATACTGATTTTTGGAGATGTGAGATTATCAGCAATGACTTTGGCGGAAAATTGTCTGTCAGGGTTCTGCTGCAGAAAATTTATAAGTGAATCGCGCTGTTTTGTTTTGTAGTTTGACATATATTTGTATGACCTTTCTTGGAAAATCAAGGATTTAATTGGTTTATGGAAATCAGGCATGTATTATCAATTGCCTGATATGTAAGGCAACAATGTGCCTGATGCATAATATAAAAAATGAATTTGCGAATCAAACGCAAATTATAATATCACTGAGGCTGCACTATGTCAAACTTGTATCTGTCAGTTATATATATTCATTCCATGACATATAAGTATTCTGGATATAGGAATGACTTATATCATGATATTGACTTCATGTATTAGACTCATTTGTAAAAAAAAAATATAATGAAGCCATCTTAAGAAACGGAGGAATAAAAAAATGTCAGATATTAATAATTCTTTAAACTGGAGTTTTGAAACAAGACAGGTACATGTAGGTCAGGAGGAGGCGGATCCGGCAACAGATGCAAGAGCTGTTCCGATTTATGCAACAAGTTCTTATGTGTTTCATGATTCACAGCATGCTGCGGACAGATTTGGACTTAGAGATGCCGGGAATATATATGGGCGTCTGACAAATCCGACTGAAGATGTCTTTGAACGACGTATTGCATCTCTTGAAGGAGGCGCAGCCGCACTTGCAGTTGCATCAGGGGCTGCAGCAGTTAATTATACGATTACAGCTCTTGCAAAAAGTGGTGAACACATTGTTGCAGCAAAAACAATCTATGGCGGAACATTTAATCTTCTTGAACATACATTGCCGCTTTCAGCAGGTATTACAACAACATTCGTAGATCCTGGAGATTTATCTGAGATTGAAAAAGCTGTTCAGCCAAATACCAAGGCAATATATATTGAGACACTTGGAAATCCAAATTCAAATATTGCAGATATTGAGGAGATAGCAAAGATTGCACACAGACATGGAATCGTACTTGTTGTAGATTCAACATTTGCAACTCCTGTGCTCGTACGTCCTATTGAATATGGTGCAGACATTGTCATTCATTCTGCGACAAAATTTATCGGAGGGCATGGCACGGCAATAGGCGGAGTGATTGTAGAAAGTGGAAAGTTCGATTGGAAAAAATCAGGAAAATATCCGTGGATTTCAGAGCCGAATGCAAGTTACCACGGAATATCATTTGCAGATGCAGCCGGACCGGCAGCCTTTGCAACTTATATTCGTGCAATTCTGCTTAGAGATACAGGAGCAACACTTTCACCATTTCATGCATTCTTATTCTTGCAGGGACTTGAAACTTTGTCACTCAGAGTTGAAAGACATGTATCTAATGCGCTGAAAATTGTGGATTATCTCTCCAAAAATCCACAGGTAGAGGCAGTTCATCATCCTTCACTTGAAACTGAACCAAGTCATTCACTATACAAGAAATATTTTCCAAATGGTGGCGGTTCAATCTTTACATTTGAGATAAAAGGTGACGCAGAGACAGCTAAAAAATTCATTGATAATCTGGCAATATTTTCTCTGCTTGCAAATGTAGCGGATGTTAAGTCACTTGTTATTCATCCTGCAAGTACAACACATTCACAACTGTCCGAAGAAGAATTGCTTTCACAGGGAATAAAACCTAATACGATAAGACTTTCTATCGGAATTGAAAATGTAAATGATTTAATTGCAGCACTTGAAGCAGCATTCGACACAGTCAGGTAGTTGAAATAGCTCACGACTGAAAGTACAAGATGTGATATATATAAAAAATGCCTTGCAAAGAGTATGGTCTGTATAAAAAACAGATACTCTCTGCGAGGCATTTTTTATTATAAAAAGTCGAAATCAATAAGACAAGTTGATTTTGTAAAATGACAAAATCAAACGGATTCCAGAATTGTATTTACACATAGGTCATTCTGTTTTGGCTTCATAAAACAGAAGCGTATATATTTATCGCCGAGTCCTCGGATATTATCACATTTACGGATTATTATTCCGCGCTGATTGCAGTGATCTGCAATTACTGAAGAATTGATTTCCGGATTCAGGATTTTCATGAGCATAAAATTTGCATCAGGTTTTGTCAGACTGATGTTTTGATTTGTAGACATTGCCATGTAAACCAGATTTCTTTCTGTATGAATCAATTCTGCAGAATCGTCAATGTACTTTTTATCTTTAAGCATTTCGGTGACTGCAACTGCAGAAAGAGTAGATATGTTGTTTTTGGTAGTTGTGATATCAATAAGCTGTTTCATTTCGGTGTTGTTCATGATTGCATATGCAAAACAAAGTCCGGGAACAGCGAAAAATTTAGACACACTGCGTATTATAGCGATGTTGCTGAATTCTTTGGTAAGAGGAACTGATGTGTATCCGGCATAATTGTCAACAAATTCGATATACATTTCATCAATGACAAGAAAAATCCCGAGATCTTTTGTAGCTTCAGCAAGAGCAGATATAGAAGTTGCATCTGTTATTCTTGATGTAGGGTTGTTGGGATTCCCAATAATAATCATATCAATAGATGAATCAAGATGTGAAATAAGATCATCAACATCCAATGTATATTCTTTTTCAGCATCAAGCTGATAATAATCAATGTCAACATTGTATGATGTCAATGCTACTTCGTAATCGCTGGCACTCGGAACAAGCAAGAGTGCTTTTTTGGGTGCAACAAGTGCAATAAAAAGACGAATGAGATCCGACGAGCCGTTCCCGGTTATAACAGTATCAATTGGAGAACCAACATATTCTGCAACTGCTGTTTTAAGATTTCTGTAGTAAATCTCAGGGTATTTGCCTATAGATGAGATATTGTTAAGTATTGCATTCTTAACAGAATCAGGAAGTCCTAAAGGGTTGATATTGGCGTTGTAAAGTACAGTTTCATATTGCTCGATTCGAAGCTGGTTCTGGTCCATGTTAAAATTCCTCTCTCATGTTTTATGTGTATGTTCTTTCTCTTTTCATTCATAATTTTATCTGATATAATATCATAATGTTATTTTAAAATGCTCATACCAGCACTAACTGTTATATTTTACAACAGCTAAGACCAGCAGTGCAAGATAAAGTTTATTTTTCGGGGAGAATCATGAAGGCAATCGTAGAACAATATGCAAAAGGTGGATTTATTATAGACCGTCCGGATGTTGTGATTTCGGAGTCGAGCTTTGATATAAGTATTGAAGCCGGTACGGTTTATGAGGATTCTTTTGTTGTGGAAAGTCGGAACAATTATCGGATTAAGGGAATGGTTTATGATTCAAGATATATGCTTCGATTTGAAAACCATAATTTCATCAGCCGAAAATTCGTTGTCCGGTATTCTTTTGATGCAACATGTCTGGACGCGGGGCAGAATTTTCATGGACACATTAATGTAATTACGGACGGTGGAGAATATCATCTGCCATATGAAATAAGTATAGTCGAGCCGTGTGTTAAATATCATGATGAGAGAATTGATGATTTATTCAAGTTTGCAGCTCTTGCTGAGAGGAACTGGGCGGATGCGGCAAAACTGTTTATTAATGATGATTTTAAAAGAACATTCATAAATCGTGATAAACGTATTAAGAGTATTTATGACAGCCTTCTCGAGAGCCGCTCTGTAGATCAGGCAATGGAGGAATTTCTTGTTCTTGTATCTAAGAAGAGAACTGTTACTTTGTCTGTATCAAAAGCAAAGCTTGAAGTTGCAATGCCTACTCAGACTGAGTGTACAAAAATATCTGTCACAAAAAATACATGGGGGTATACATACTCAGAGGTACGTTCTGATTCTGAATTTATAATACCTTCAAAAAAGTCTTTGACACAACATGATTTTACAGCAAATGTCTGTGAACTGCCGGTATATATTTCACCTGAGCATGTGCCTGAAGGTGAAAACAGCGGAAAACTTATCATTGAAAATATATATCAGAAAATAGAAGTTGAGATACATCTCACTAAACCTGAAGCAGCACGCCCTAATCAGGAAAACAGAAGGAAGAGACGTGATTATAAACAGAATCGAGCATCTCTTATACGGAATTATCTGGATTTCCGTATGGACAGAATTCAGCTTCATGAATATGTGACAAAATCAATAGATGCATTCCAGGAATTGGCTGAAATTGAGCCTGAGAATAATATTTATCGTCTTGGAATTATGCATATGAATATTCTGAATGGAGATTACTCAAAGGTTGAACAGGAGTTCCTCAGAATAGAAGCTGATGTTGATAAGTCAACACTTGGAAGTGAGCAGAGAAGTTATTATGAATATCTTAGATGCATGATGCTTCGTGATGATGAGGAGACAGAAAAGGTTGCGGCACTGATAAGGAAGAATTACCTGACACTTGAGCCTAAAGTGTTTTATTTCTGGCTGCTGCTTTTCCTTGATCCAGTATTTAATGAAGATAAAAATGCTCTTTATAAAGAACTTTCGGATATGTTCAATGCAGGTGAGAACAGTCCTGTTGTTTATTTTGAATTTTGTAATGCATTGAATGCAAATCCGATGATGCTGAAGAAGCTGACACCATTTGAAATCACATCTATAAAGTGGGGACTCAGGCATCAATTTATTTCAGATGATGTTTTGCTGGAATTTGTAAAACTTGCCGGAAAAAACAAAGATTTTAATAAGCAGATATTTGATGTTTTGAGGCAGATATATGATAAAAATGAGTCTGAGCTTCGTATAGAACGTGCACGCATAACTGAAGAACGCGGCAGTGGCATACATTCAGGCGGAAGAATTTATGATATTCCGCTCAGAGAAAATTCTGGTGACTTGTCAAATGACCTGGCATCAGAGAAAAATGAAGGAACTGAAGGTGAAACATCTGGTTATTATTCGGATGGTTTGTCATACAAAGCAGACAATAGTGATGAAAATATATCAGATGTAACAGATGATATTTCGTCTGATTATAATGGTGATGAGAAAACAAATCACACAGAGCAGAGAACAGCAGCTGATACAGACTTATATGCAGCTGATGATAATGATGCAGATGAGGATTCGGGGGATTCGGATTTTGACGAACTCATTGTAAATATTGCTCATGAGAAAACTAAAGCAGATATAGCACCATGGGAAGAGGAAGATACTCTGACTGAGTCTGACCGTAGAGCGTTGGAAGCGGATCTGCGCAGGGAGGAAGAAGAGCGAAATGCACTATACAGGACAGCTGATGCAGCAGGTATAGAAAATAGAGATGACAGACTTGATGCAGCTGTCAGAGCAGAAGAGGCTGAAAAACTGACAAGAAAGGAATCTGAAAATATAGAGGTTCTTTCGTCTATTTGTTCTATGCTTATTTCTGCAAATATGCTTGAACACAAATATCATCGTTTTTATCGTGCGGCAGTTCTCAAGTCACTTAAGTTTATAGGGCTTAATGAGTGCTATATAAGAAGTATGAACAGGCAGAAGTATGAACTTGTACCATCTTCTGTTCTTATGTATCTGAATTATAAAAATACACTTACCGAGGATGAACTTGCATATTTATATGCAAATGTAATTTATAATAAATCTGAACATATGAAGATTTATCATGAATATGCTCCGGCAATGGAAGACTTTATGGAGAATATGATAATGAAAGGAAAGGTAAATGATGATCTTTCCGTTCTTTATGATGAATTTTTGAATCCTGAGAATGTAAGTTCAATGTATGCAGGGAAACTTATAAATATTATTTTCAGACGGAAAATTGTATGTGTAAATCCAAATGTAAGAGCTGTAATTGTTTCACATGAGGAATTGAAAAATGTACAGAGAGTTCCGCTTGTTAACGGAGAAGCATATGTGGAAATTCTTTCACCGAATGCATCTGTTGTATTTGAGGATAATTATGGCAACAGATATGCAGGCTCTATTCCATACCATTTTGAGAGAATAGTAGATGAGAATGCCTACATTCCAATATGTCGTGAATACAGTCCGAGGGATTACCGGGTACTGCTTTATAATTATAAGAACATTGGAGAGTTTACATACAAGGATGCAAGTGAAGTAAATGCAGCACGAGCAATTCTGCATAACGAGGAAATCTCGTATGATTTTAAACAGCAGGCGATACTTGCAATTATTGAGTATTATCATGAAAATCTGGATATGGATGTATTGACAAAGTATCTGGGGCAGGTTGATATTGAATATCTGTCACATGCAAGTGCAAGATCAGTCATAACTTATCTGATTGATATGAATATGTTTGATAAAGCATTTGCCTGTGTAAAGCTTTATGGGTTTAATGAACTTGATGTAAATGAACTTTACAGACTTGCAGATTATGGTGTGCAGGGAGCTGATGGTTTTATAAATGAAGACCTGATGTCTATATGTATTAATTTGTATAAGACCGGAACTGTGAACCCGAATATATTAAGTTATCTTGCTGTTAATTTCAAAGGCAGTCTTGATGAACTTTCAAGTCTGTTTAAATTGTGCAAAGGACGTGTTCCGGAAATCGGAACGCTCGCTGAAAATACGCTTGCACAGATGATGTTTGAAAATTCTCATCTTGAATATATTTATGACATTTTCCTTACTTATTATAATGGCAGATCTAGGGGACTGGTTGTAAAGGCGTTTCTGCGTCTGTCAGCGCACAGTTATCTTGTAAATGATACACAGGTTCCAAATTTTGTATTTGAAGCCATGTTTCAGGAAGTTCAGCGTGGTGATATTGATGATGAGATTTCAAGTATGGCACTTCTGCTGTATTTCAGTAAACTTGAACGATCAACAGATGCTGAGAAAAAATGGATTATTGATACAGTTGAAAAGTTTGTAGATGCCGGTAAAATACTGCCGTTCTTTAAGAAGTTTTCGTCATTCATCAGACTGCCACAGGATATTTTTCTTAAGACATATCTCATATATAAAACTGAGAATGTCAGAGATGTTTTTGTGAAATACAGTTTTGATATGGGGACACGCGTAAAACAGAAGACAAAGAGACACAGACTTGATGAAGTTGTAGCAGGCGTTTATTCTATGGAATTTGTAGTGTTCCATGGGGAGAGACTTGTTTATTCAATAGAGGATGATCCTAACGGAAATGCAAAGATTGAAGAAAGTGATGTTCTGAAGAAGACTACATTTACAGCAGGACAGATGAACCGTTTTGAACAGATAAATAACATGCTTGTGAAACAGGAAATGAGAGAAGATTCAGAACTTCTTGAAAATCTTGAAGTTTACTTTAATACAATTCATCTGTTTGAAACAAATTTGAAATTATTATAATGAAATTTTAGATAATAAAATTTTCAGGAAAGGAATCTTTATGTCGGATCTTTTTTACATAGGAATGGATCTGTGCCCGGACTTCACACAGCTTTCTTTTTACAACGATATAACGCGTGAGCCGGAGTCTGTAAGCCAGCTAAACAATAAGGAAACTTACCTTATGCCGAATATCCTGTTTTACAGTACTGATACAGAGCACTGGTATGTCGGAAGTGAAGCCTCAGAGGCACGTTTTAATGAAAATGGTATTGTTGTAGATGGCATTTATGAACACCTTGGTACTGATGATTCAATTATGGCGGCCGGCAGAAAATATTCATATTCTGAACTTTTTATGATGATGGTTAAGCTGCATATTGATTCGTTTCTTTACCGCTATGAGACTGCAGAGGTAAAAAAACTTGTGATTTCAATTGCAGAATATGATGATACATTATATGGTCTTTTGTCGGGCTTATATAAAATGATGGATGTCGATGAAAATACAATTGAGATAACAAGCCATCTGGACAGTGGACTTTATTATATTTTTAATCAGCCGCATGAAATCTGGAATAATAATGTGGCACTTTATGATTACAGTGCGGATGGACTGTCTTATTATTGTATCAATATTTTGAGAAACAAAGAACCTAATATTGTGCGTGTTGAACATAAGGATTATGCTGAACGGATGTCACTTTCCAGGTACGGAAATGATACATATCAGATGGATTTGGATTTTGCAGATATTGCGGCGAAAGATTTAAAAGAATCATATATTTCAGCTATATTTCTTACGGGTATAGGCTTTACAAACAAATGGATGAAGCGCACAACAAATGTTCTCTGTCAGGGAAGAAGGGTTTTTGCCGGACAAAATATATACACAAAAGGTGCATGCTATAGAGCAGTAGGCGGAGAATATGCAAAGTTCTATAAAGATTTCTTTGTTGAAACAAAGGAAAATGTTCTGACCGATGTGGGGATTTCACTTGATGACAGCGCCGATACATTTGTACCGATAACGTCAGCTGGCAGACAGTGGTATAATACGTCCGGAATGATCAAGGTTATACTTGGTGATACAGATAAAATTTCTATTGTTTATAAGAACAGGGAATCCGGAGAAACAATGCGTGAAAATATTCGTATTCACGGGCTTCCTCAAAGACCGGAGAAGACGACAAAACTTTCTCTTTCAGTAGAATTTGACAGCCCTCATACAGGAGCTGTAATAATCCGTGATCTTGGATTCGGAAAACTGTTTCCTACAACAAACAAGATTTACAGAAAGGAGTTCACGGTCTGATGCAGCAAATTATATTATGTACTTCACAGGAAGCAAAGACACCTTTTATTTTTTTGAATACAAAAGTTGAAATCAGTACATATGAGGAACTTTGTTATTACATTTACAATAACACAGTCCTTATTTCCAAATCAGCACTTTCTGAAAAGCTTTTTGACTGGATTGCAGATGAACTCGGTATGACAGACCTTTCGCAGCGTCTTTACGGACTTATAAATAAAACAACATCTACACCTGATATTCTGATTGAGATACTCGGAGCAGGTGATTACTATACGACTGACGAAATTAAAATTTATGCAGAGTCGTGGCAGAAGTACAGGAAACTTTCGCCGCTTGAAAAGGCAAAAAGAAAAGCAGACGGATATCTGAATTATCACAGATATATTAAAGCAGGAACTCTTTACGATGACATAATTGAGGAAGCTGAAAAAAATGAGGATATAGATCCTGTTTTTCTTGGAAATGTATATCATGACCGCGCGGTTGCTGCAGCAAATAATCTGGATATTCGTGAAGCCAAGGAATGTTTCCTTAAGGCATATGAAAGGAATCAGAATCCTGAATCGATGAGGGGATATTTTTATGTGCTTGCCGTCACAGAAGATACAGCGACATTGAGAGAAGAAATCCGAACCAGAGGGCTTGGAGAGGATTATTTTGATTCGGTTATGGAAGAAATAGGCAATTCCAAGGCCGATGTGCGTGAGATGGTTATTTTTGCAATGCTTCAGAGGGCTTCTTATAATAAACTCAATAAAAATATGACTGATTATGATAAGAGAATGGACATTATACTCGGAGATCTGAAAGAAAATTTCAGAGAAGAGACAATCTGACAGAATCGCAGATAATTATATTTTACAAATAGAGAGGACTTTACATCATGGCAAAGCAATTGGAAAAGACATACAATCCGGATGAGATTGAAAAGAATCTGTACAGAAAATGGGAGGATAATGGATATTTTCATGCAGAAGCAGACAGATCAAAGAAACCATTTACAATAGTTATGCCGCCTCCAAATATTACAGGTCAGCTCCATATGGGACATGCACTTGATAATACCATGCAGGATATTCTGGTACGAATGAAGAGAATGCAGGGATATAATGCTCTATGGCAGCCGGGTACAGACCATGCAGCGATTGCAACAGAAGTAAAGGTTACGAAAGCTCTGAAAGAAGAGGGAATAGATAAGCATGAGCTTGGACGTGATGGCTTTTTAAAGCGTGTATGGGATTGGCGGGATGAATATGGAAATCGTATTATTAACCAGCTTAAGAGAATGGGATCTTCTGCCGACTGGCAGAGAGAACGTTTTACAATGGATGAAGGCAACAACAAAGCGGTAACGACTGTATTTAACAAGCTTTATAATAAAGGCTGGATTTATAAAGGCTCACGTATTGTAAACTGGTGCCCGGTATGTCAGACAACTATTTCAGATGCAGAAGTTGAACACGTTGAACAAAATGGAAATTTCTGGCATATCAATTATCCTGTTGTCGGAGAAAAAGGAAGGTTCGTTGAAATAGCAACAACCAGACCTGAGACGCTTCTTGGAGATACAGCAGTTGCAGTAAATCCTGAAGATGAACGATATAAAGATATAATAGGTAAAGAACTTGAACTTCCGCTTGTCGGCAGAACTATTCCTGTTATAGCAGATGCTTATGTTGATAAGGAGTTTGGAACCGGATGTGTAAAAATTACACCGGCACACGATCCTAATGATTTTGAAGTCGGTAAACGGCATGATCTTGAGGAAATAACGATTTTAAATGATGATGCAACAATTAAGTGTCCTGGTTCAAAATATGATGGAATGGACCGTTATGAAGCAAGAAAGGTTATGGTAGAAGATCTTGACAGACTTGGACTTCTTGTCAAGGTAGTTCCGCATACACACATGGTAGGAACACATGATCGCTGTCATACAACCGTTGAACCTATGGTAAAACCACAGTGGTTTGTAAAGATGGACGAAATGGCATCTGCAGCAAGAGATGCTGTTCAGAGCGGTGAAGTGCGCCTTATTCCTGAAAGGATGACGAAGGTGTACTATAATTGGCTCGATAATATTCGTGACTGGTGTATTTCACGTCAGCTTTGGTGGGGACATAGAATTCCAGCCTGGTATTGCCAGGATTGTGGTGAAACGATTGTTGCCATGGAGGCACCTTGCAAATGTCCTAAATGCAGTGGAACAAATCTTAAACAGGATGAAGATACTCTGGATACATGGTTTTCAAGTGCACTATGGCCATTTTCAACATTGGGCTGGCCTGATGAAACTGAAGACTATAAATATTTCTTCCCGACAGATGTTCTTGTGACTGGATATGATATCATTTTCTTCTGGGTAATAAGAATGATATTTTCATCAATTGAACAGACCGGAAAAGTGCCATTTCATACAGTTGTTTTCCATGGTCTTGTAAGGGACGATCAGGGCAGAAAGATGAGCAAGTCTCTGGGAAATGGTATAGATCCTCTTGAAGTAATTGATAAATATGGAGCAGATGCTCTCAGGTTTACATTGATAACAGGTAATGCACCTGGAAATGATATGCGTTTCTACTGGGAACGAGTAGAGGCAAACCGTAATTTTGCCAATAAAATCTGGAATGCAAGCCGGTTCATTTTAATGAATATAGATAAGGCTGATATATCTGATGTAAAACTTTCTGACCTCACAATGGCAGATAAGTGGATACTCACCAAGGCAAACGAGCTGGTTCGTGATGTGACTGAAAACATGGAAAAGTACGAACTTGGGATTGCTGCAGACAAGATTCATGCATTTCTGTGGGATGAATTCTGTGACTGGTACATAGAGATGGTAAAGCCGCGTCTTTGGGATGAAAATGATTCAACTAAGGCAGCGGCACTCTGGACATTGAAAACAGTTCTCGTAACTGCACTTAAACTGCTTCACCCATATATGCCATTTATCACAGAGGAAATTTATTGTACACTTACAGACGATGAGACAATTATGAAGTCGGCATGGCCTGTCTATAATGATGATTATGAATATGATGAAGATGCATCAAAGGTTGATGTCATTAAGGAGGCTGTCAGAGGAATACGTAATGTAAGAACAGAAATGAATGTGCCTTCTTCAAGAAAAGCAAAGATTTATGTTGTGACTGATAAAAATGAAGCTGCTGAAATATTCAGGGAAAGCTCTGCATTTTTCGGAACACTTGCATATTCAGAAGAGGTAAAAGTTCAAAATGACAAGACAGGTATTTCGGATGATGCAGTATCGGCAGTTATTCATGACGCGGTAATTTATATGCCATTTTCAGATCTTGTTGATATAGATAAAGAAATTGAACGTCTTAAGAAAGAAGAACAGCAACTTGCAGGAGAACTAAAGAGAAGCCACAGTATGCTTGCAAATGAAAGATTTTTATCGAAGGCTCCAGTTGAAAAGGTTGAGGAAGAAAAGGAAAAGGAAAGAAAGTATCAGGAAACTTATGACCAGATAACGGCAAGAATTGCGCAGTTAAATAAATAATGAACTTCCACATCTCATAAGAGATGCGATTTTGCAGCTGAGAATTTTATAAAAATGACGGGAAGAGCTATGCAAAGTAATGAAAAGAAATTAATGAAAAAAGTGCAGAGTGTTGTTGCGGTGTTTGTTGTCATGGCATTGGTTTTGATGGGAATAAGCATCTATGTTTTTGGCGCAGATTCCAGAGAAGGAATCATCGCAATAGTGGTTATTGCAATTTACATTATTATTATTGTAATTGCATTTATACATATGAGGCCTGAACTTAATGCTTCAATTGTTGATTATGCACTTGAACATGGAAAGATTCAGAGAGAATTGCTGAAGAATCTTGCAGTGCCGTATGCCATACTTGATATAAGCGGTCACATCATGTGGGCAAATGAAAACTTTAATACCACGATAGGGGTTAATAAAGATAAAAAAGTAAGAAAATCTGTGGATACATATTTTCCTGATCTGACACCTGAGGTTATAGGAAGTGCTGATGATGTCAGCTTTGAGATAGTTCATGGAGGTAAGACATTCAGCGCAGTTTTGAAAAGAGAAGATTTATCAAATGTGTTTCTTGAAGATAACGTAGAACACAGAGATGATGATGTAGTAATAGCACTTTATCTGTTTGACGTAACGGAGCTGAAAAAGTATGAACAGGAAACACGAGATCAGAAGCTTTTTGCCGGACTTCTTTACATTGACAATTATGATGAAGTCATGGAATCTGGAGAAGATGTCAAAAGTTCGATTTTAACAGCACTTGTAGACAGAAAAATTAATATGTATCTCTCAAATATAGATGCAATAGTGAAAAAAATCGAGAATGATAAATATTTCTTTGTTTTTCGTCAGAAATATATGAATACACTTCGTGAAAATAAATTTTCACTTTTAGATGATGTTATGCATATGAATGTTGGAAATGAACTTCCTATGACACTCAGTATCGGAATAGGCGCTGATGATAAAGAAGAAGGCAGCAGTTTTATAAAAGCATATTCAAATGCACGAGCTGCAATCGGAATGGCGTTGGGACGTGGCGGAAATCAGGTTGCTGTAAAAACCGGAGATCAGGTTACATATTATGGCGGCAAAGTTGCTGAAACTGAAAAAACAACCAGAGTAAAAGCCAGAGTAAAGGCACAGGCATTTGAAGAACTTCTTCAAAGTAAAGAGAAAGTACTGATAATGGCTCACAAACGTCCAGATGCAGATGCGTTTGGATCGGCAGTCGGAATTTACAGACTTGTGAAGACATTGAACCGTCAGGCATTTATTGTCCTGAATGAAGTTACGGATGCAATAAGGCCCCTTGCTAATTCATTTAAGGCAGCGGGTGCTTATGATGAAATATTTATAAGAAATGAGCAGGCGATTCATCTGGTGGATGCAAATACAATGCTTGTTATCTGTGATGTTAACAGGCCAAGTATGACTGAGTGCGAAGAACTTATACCGCTTGTTCCGTCAGTTGTTGTATTTGATCATCATCGTCAGGCAAATGAAGCGGTCACTAAAGCAACGCTTTCATATATTGAGCCGGCGGCATCATCAGCATGTGAGATGATTACAGAGATGTATCAATATATTTCTATAAGTCCAAAGCTTAAAACCCATGAGGCAGACGCAATGTATGCAGGGATTCTTATAGATACAGATAATTTTCTCAATAAAACCGGTGTGCGTACATTTGAAGCGGCAACATATCTCAGAAAGAGCGGCGCTGATGTAACACGTGTAAGAAAGATGTTCCGTAGTTCAATGACCGAAATGAAAGAACGTGCACACGGAATAAATAATGCTGATATATATATGGATGTTTTTGCGCTTTCATATGTAGAACCGGATCATGATCTGGAAGATGCACCTACAGTTGCAGTTGCAAAAGTTGCAAATGAACTTTTGAATGTTGACAGGATAAAGGCGAGCTTTGTTGTTACAGAGGCAGAAGATGGGAATCTCTATGTGTCAGCGCGCTCCATAGGAGATACAAATGTTCAGATAATAATGGAGAAGTTTAACGGAGGAGGACACGCAAATATTGCAGGAGTTCAGATCCCGGGAATGAAGAAAGAAGAATTTTTCGAAAAACTTAAGAAAATACTTGCTGAAATGTATGCAGAAGGAGAAATATAAATGAAAGTAATTTTACAGGAAGATGTAAGAAGTCTTGGAAAAAAGGGAGAAATAGTGGAAGTAAGCACAGGGTATGCAAGAAATTTTGTACTTCCAAAAAAAATCGGGATTGAAGCAACACCGGCAAATATTAATTCGTGGAAATTAAAGAAACAGCATGACGATAAAGTTGCGGCAGAAAATCTGGCAGCAGCAAAAAAACTCGCGGAAAGTCTTTCAGATAAATTTATAGATACCAAAATGAAAGTAGGCAAAGACGGCAGAGCATTTGGATCAGTTTCAACCAAGGAAATTTCTGAACTTATCAAAAATGAGATAGGTCTTGATGTTGACAAGAAAAAAATAGTACTTGATGTTCCGGTAAAATCACTTGGCAATTTTAAAGTTTCTATTAAACTTTATCCGGGAGTAACAGCAGAGATAACACTTAGAGTGACAGAGGGTTAAATTAAGAATCAGACTTAGGAGATAGACATGCCGGAAGCTGAAAAAATCATAAAAAGAATCCAGCCACATGATAATGATACGGAACGGAAACTTATTGGTTCAATGATAATTGACCGTGAAGCGATTTCCGCAGCAGGTGCAGTTGTTGTTAAAGAAGATTTTTATAATGTGCAATATGGTCTTTTGTTTGAAGCAATGTGCGAACTTTACAATGAAGGCAAAGATATAGATGAAGTAATTCTGGCAGAGAGACTTCGAAGAAATGGCGCACCACAGGAAATTGCATCACCAGATTATATCAATGCAATAATACTTGATGTCAGAACATCTGTATTTGTCAGCCAGTATGCAGAGATTGTACGTGACAAGGCATATCTGAGAAAACTTCTTAAAGTTGCAGATAATGTTGAAAATATGTGTTATGAGGCAAGTGATTCTGTTGACTCAATAATGGAACAGGCAGAACAGGATGTATTTCAGCTTGTTCAGAGCAAAAGCGGGACTTCAGATGTAACTGAAATAAAGGATACAGTGCTTGAAGTTATTGGAGATATAGAAGAAGCGGCAAAGACCAGAGGCAAGATAAATGGTCTTCGCACAGGCTTTACAGATCTTGATAATATGCTATCAGGACTGCATGGCGGAGAACTTGTACTTGTTGCAGCACGTCCTTCAATGGGAAAGACAGCCCTTGTTCTTAACATTGCACATTATGCATCAATGAGAGAACATGTTCCTGTACTTATGTTTTCACTTGAAATGGGTAAAAAACAGCTTGTGAGCCGACTTTTGTCTGTAGACGCACGTGTAAAGGCTAACAGTATAAGAACAGGTGATTTGACAGATTCAGATTGGGATAAACTGCTTGAAACGTCTGATGCTATTGCAGATACAAAAATTTTTATAGATGAAAATTCTTCAATAACGATACCTGAACTTCGCTCAAAGTGCAGAAAACTTAAGGCAACAGAGAATATAGGACTGATTGTAATAGATTATCTGCAGCTTATGAATTCGCCAAGACCGGTAGAGTCACGTCAGCAGTTTATTTCAGATGTATCGAGGTCACTTAAGAGTGTTGCCAGGGAACTGAATGTTCCGGTTATTGCGCTTTCACAGCTTAATAGAGCCGCTGATACAAGGCCTGATCACAGACCTGTTCTTGCCGATTTGCGTGAGTCCGGAGCTATCGAGCAGGATGCCGATGTGGTTATGTTCATTTATCGTGATGATTATTACAACAAGGATTCAGAAACACCTGGAGTGGCTGAAATTATTGTTGCCAAACAGAGAAATGGTTCAACCGGAACAGTAAAGCTTGCATGGTTAAGCGAATATACAAAATTTGCAAACCTTGCAAAACAGCCGGAAACAAATGGATAATTCATCTTTTCAGAATATATGTTTTATATTTTTCAGCAATGTCATGTATATATTCGATATTGCGTATAATGTCATTTGTCTCAATTGAATGATTTCCGAGTGGATATGTATAAAGAGGGATGCCATGCAAGGAGCATCCCTTTTTTAATTCATCAGTATTCATTCGCGGATCAGATTCGCCATGGAATGCAATACCATTTTCGTTGAAATATTGGATGGTTTCAGGAATAGGAGTACAGAAAATGTTTCGGGCGTTTACTTTCTTTGAATAACGAGCGGCAATTATTGTGCCTATACTTTTGGATAAGAAAATAATGTCATTAAAATTATTCCATTTGACGGCATCTAATTCAGGAATGACAAAAGTTTCAGAACGGCGGAAACATTCTATCGGATTCTCAAATGGAAGCTCGGATGCAATGGCCGACGGAACCGGCGATTTGGGTCAAT
>CALMUC010000014.1 GCA_937872845.1 uncultured Lachnospiraceae bacterium
ACGCTTAAATTGCCAAAATTAAAAGCGGCGGTGTAAGGCTCACAATAGACGGAGGCACATTATCTCTGACTGCCGGTTCTTTTGTTATGCTTCCTATGGATTACACTGTACATCTGCAGTCTCTGGTTCTTCCATGGGTATACGAGATTTACTATATTGATGCTTCCGCTTTTCCCTCTTACAAAGAGATTCTTTCTAAACATTTTTCTGCTTTTTCCATTGATGACTGCCCTTCATTCCTGCCGGCAGTTTCAATGCTGAAGTCATATCCAAGTACAATTTCATCATCTGATTTTTTTTCAATCCACGCCAGTCTTACAGAAGTCTTTTCAATTTGCTGTATAGCATCGCTTGGAAATGATAAAATTCCTGCGAAAATACCTTCATATCTTATGGAGATTCACGCACTTATTCATGAGCACTACAATATTACATATTCTCTTTCTGCCCTTGAAATGCAATTTAATGTCAGTCGCTTCCGGATCTGCCGTGAATATACTCACTTTTATGGTATATCACTGCTCAAAGACCAGACACTTCTGCGTCTGAACTGTGCAAAAAAAATGCTGCTGATTCCCGACATGAAAATACAGGATATCAGCAGCAGTATCGGCTATGAAAACACAACCCATTTTATTAATTTATTTAAAAAATATTTCCAAACAACACCTGGAGCTTTCAGACAAAAGGCACTGGCATCCCAATCTCCTTCACACTGACTCCTTCTACAAATTTACCAGGTATCATAAAAACGCCATTTGTGTATCCACTGTTCTCCATCTTCTTTAATATTGTATGTATGGCATGTTTTGCCATCTCTGCAATATCAATTTCATATGTTGTTATTTTTCCATCTGCAAAACAGCGATATTCATCGGTCAAATAATTATCAAATCCGACTACCGATATATCTTCAGGCACATGAAAATGATTTTCTCTTAACTTCGATATCAGAACGCTTGCTGTAAAATCACAGTTGCAGAAAAATGCCGTAGGCATATTATGAAGCGGCAGAACAAATTTATTGTTTATATCTACCGTGCCCTCTCTGTCACGATCATCTATAACCCAGCTTTCATCTACCTTTTTTCCGTGTTCCATCAATGATTTTACATATCCGAGATAACGGTCATCTATACTGGTTGTAGCAAGTCTGGTTCCTACAAACCCAATTTTTTCATGCCCCATTGAATATAAATAATTCGTCATCTTATAACCGCCAAGCGTATTATTTGATACTACTGCATCACATTTCCCTTCTGAGAGCATTGTGTCAAGGAAAAGCAGCGGAATATCAGTTTTTTCAAGCAGTATCGACAAATATTTCTTATTAAATGCTCCCATGACAATCAGGCTTTCCACTCTTTTTTCCTGCATGATTTTCGGAAGATCACTTCTTTTCTTTTCTTCATCACTACTGATAACTTCTAAAAGTGTCAGACATTTCTTTTTTATAGCGCACCGTGAAAGTTCCTGATACATTTTCCAGTAAAATGACTGTATTTCAGCAAGATATCTCTCTGCAACAATAACTCCGATCATATGCCCCTGACGGATTCCCTGCTGACTTCTTTCCTTAATATATCCCATTGTCCTTGCCTGTTCATTGATTTTCTCTGCAAGTTCTTCACTAACTCCCTTTTGCCCCGATAAAGCTTTAGAAACAGTAACCGTACTCACATTCATTTCCCGGGCAATTTCTGCCATTGTAATGTTTTTTGCCATATTTCCCCCTACGCCGTTATAACTGATAATAAATAAAATGGTTCAGCATTTTTTATTTCATCCTCAATAACAATTTTCAATATATGTTCTTTTTCTGATTTTTCATGAATAAGTTCTGTCATAAACAGGCAGTCCCCCCATGTTTCTTCAAAGTTTCCATCTAATAGAATTTTATTTTTCTCATCGCCATCAAGAATTGCAAATGCCTTCTCTGCCGGATGTTTCACATTTTTCTTATACTGTACAGCCAGACTTCTGCAGTTAATTTGAAATGAAATTTCATCTCCCTTTTTCTTACCTGTCCATCCGTTTTTAAAGAAATCAAGATGTCCTGATTTTTCCCTGTAATCAGCCATAAATCCATGCAGTTCAGGATTAATATTTGTAATATTCCATAACATTGTCCGCTCATATCTGTCAGTATAATATGGCGGTTTTATAATTCTTTCTGACAGTACAGGAGTTTCCTCTTTTTCTGCCTCAGTTTTAATTGATTCCAATTCAAAGATCAAATCCTCTGCCAATTTTTTATGTCCCATATCATTTGGATGCAGACCATCCGGAGATAATTCAGAATAATGATAATTCTGATTATTTTCCATTTTTTTCAGTCTTTTCCTTACACTTACATATGGGATTTCATAATGTGACAGTACTCTTGCGTGATAATCTTCAGCTGTTTTTAAATCTTTATACCAGGCATTACAAAGCGCAATAACCGCAGGATGCGATGGAGCTTTCAGTAATTTTCTGATAAGTCCCTCGTATGTTTCCATGAATAATTCGTCCGGTTCATCATTCACCGAAAAATCAACAACAGCAAAATCCGGTCTGTACATCAGAAAATCTTTTTCTGCCCTTGCAGCCCCAAAATATGATGTTGTTCCTCCGATCCCTGCATTTACATAGTGAAATACAGCCTTGGGGAACGACTTACACCACCATTCATAAACACGATATGCATATGTTTTCTTTTCGTCTGTCGCAAGGCTTCCCTGAGTGATTGATCCACCCAAAAATCCGATAGTCAGTTCTTCCCCACGGATTGCTCTGCACATTACATTTTTTATATCTGATTTCATCTGTTTTTCCTCTTTATAACATTTTAATCTACATGATATTAAGTATTGCATCCTACGTATTTTTCTTTTTATTTCCGATATCCTGCACACTTGTCCTCTCTATAATGCTGCTGTCCACATAATGTACTGTTTTTTCTTTTTCTTTCCTGTCAATTCCTTTTTTTACCATTTCAACCGCAATATATGCCATTTTATCCATATCTACATCATATGATGTAAGTATCCTTCCTAATGGATTATCATACAAATAATTATCATATCCTATTAATGATATATCCTGCGGCACACGAAGTTTATTTTTAATAAGTTCATCATATAAATTACCCGCTGCATAATCAGAACTACAGGCGAATGCGGTAGGCAATTTTTCCGGAAGTCTGATAACTATTTCATCTGTTTCAATATTACGATCTCCTAAGATCCATTCCGGGCAAATAGTAAGTCCGGCTTCTGTCATTGCTCTTTTATAACCATAATATCGGTCACGAATATTTTCTGTTACTTCAACGCTTCCAATAAAGCCAATCTCTCTATGTCCTTTTTCTATCAGATATCTTGTTGCTTTATACATTCCGACATAATTATTAGACAGCACCGCTTCACACTGAAACGCATCATTATAAAAATCCAAAAGAACCACAGGGACTTCAGCCACCTGAATTATTTCTTTCATATATGCGCTATTCATTTTACCTATAACAATCAGACCATCTATATTCCGTGAAAGAATAGTCTGCGGCAGAATGCCTTCTTTTTCATTTTCAGCAGTAAGAATCTCTAACATAGTGTATCCTTGATTTTCCGTTGCTGCATAAGCAGTTTTCTGATACATTTCCCAATAAAAAGATGTACCGACTGCTATATACCGTTCTGAAACAATAACACCTATAGTCATGGATTCCATCTGCTTTTTACTGTATCTGGAGAAATCAAATTTCATTTTCCTGGCAATGAATATAATTCTTTTTCTCTCATCTTCACTGACTCCGGCTTTTCCTGAAAGAGCATTTGAAACTGTAACAATTGATACTCCTGCCGCTGCTGCAACTTCCTTTAATGTTATCTTTTTCATTTTGTCTTATAAAGTGTACTGCCTGCATTAAATTTCCCCTGCACAACCAATACTCTTCCCCCGTTCTCCCTATTGTAGTATTTCTTTTCAAGAGCATTTTTACACAATGCAAGAATATCTTTTTGCAGATAATATATTCCGCTGAATTTTATATCTGCATCATCCTGAATGATCCCCATAGTCACTATCGAAATATCTTTATCATGAATATCATTTTTTTTCATCATCATCTGAAGTTTTCTTGCCAGATCAATATCCTCGCAAAGAAACGCTGTCGGAAGTTCTCTTTTTTCTTCCATGATTTTTTTTGCTTCACTTAATTCAATTTCTTTCTTTTCATCTATATCATTTAAATCCATTGTTTTTTCATATCCAAGACAGATATCTGTTGTTATTCCACCATATGTATGACTGTTTTTCAAAACCCATATTTTATGATGTCCACGGCTTATCATTTTCTGTACACATATCTGAGCTCCGCGAAAATAATCCGGTGCAATATAATTATTTTCTTTCATATAATTCCCCACATATAAATATAAAAGAGGAATTTCTGATTCTCTCAATTTTTTTTGAAGCGTTTTATTATAAATATTTCCTACAATCAGAACTCCATGCAGTTTATTTTTCTTCAAAAAGCCTTCTTTGATATTTTGTTTTTTATCTGTCTGGGAAAATATATTTAACCGATATCCAATCTGAGCTACTCCCTTTTCCAGAAGCTTCAAATCAGTCTTACCATATAACGCCTGTATCTGCTCTTCCTCTGTATAAATAATACCAACAGTTTTCTTTTTTACCTTTTGTTTTTCTTTTATTTTTTTAAATTGATAGTTCATATCAACCGCTGTTTTTATTATCTGTTTTCTTAATTCGGGACTTACTCCTTCTCTGCCATTAAGTGCATTAGAAACGCTGACAATACTGATTCCCATTTTGTCTGCAATATCCTTCAATTTTACCTTTTTTTTATTTTCCATCGCATTCCCTTATTCAACTTAAATTTTTTTATATCACTTAAATTAAACTAATTTTATCATTTTTTTAGTCTTTATTAAACAGGAAAAAAGATTAAAATTATGCTGACTTGCATAACTTTAAGCTCATTTTTCTTTGCATATTTTCTTACACAACAGTTTCTTTTACTGTTTTTTATATCATTTTATTTCTTTTATATCTGTAACAGCAGCTCCTAAAGTAGTTGTCTGTACCAGCATACTGCCTTTTTCCTTTAGCTGTTTTAAAAATTCATCACTTTTACACCTCACAACATTATAATTACTTTGATCAATATAACTGCAGTCTGCCTTTTCATCAATTATGTATGAAAATCCTTCCTGATTATTGTCAATAATAACTCTATCTTTCATATTTTTTGTGTCATATCCATATAGATGGCATCTGCCCGGATTATCACTGTTCAAAATCACTACATTATCAATCTTCACATATGTCCCATTTTCATCTTTAGAATCAATTGAAATATACGCCGGTGAAGTATAAGAAGTATCCTCATTTGAGCCACTTATATTGTCCATCTGTTCACTTTGCAGCTCCAGTGCAGCTGCACCATCCTTGTCAGACACATCCAGTGCCAGCGTCCAATCTTCCTCGTCACTGCCTTCCGGTTTCAGATAATAGTTTCCATCCTCACCATCAATTTCACTGATATCATAGGTAGGTGCATTGATTCCACTGCGTGGATCACTGGTATCAGAATAAAGCGTGTAAGAATTTTCTTCAAAGCTGTCCCATATACTTGTAACCGTATCATATCCATATTGTTCAAGTGTATAAGTCTTATCACTGTAAAGCGTAATCTTTTTATCTAAATATATGTCATCATCTACAACACGTCTGCCATTCTTATATTTACCCGCTTCCACAAAAGAAATCATAACCTTACTTTTATTTTCTGATGCAGTATCTTCTGTGTGCTTTTCTGTATCATTCTCTGTTGCTGCATTATCCTCCGCAGCATCTTTTGTCGTAGAAATATCCACTGCAGCACCTTCCGTTGCAGAATTCTCTGTTGTAACATTGCTGAATTCTGATGAGGATTTTTCCTTCACATTTTTATCTGTACACGAACAAAGTCCAAATAAAACTGCCGTCATTATACACATCAATATAATTGCTTTCCCGCATATACCAGTCACTTTTGCACATTTTTCAATTTTCATAAATTTTCTCTTTTATCCAATCTGTATAATCTGTTCATACAACATGATATTTTTTGCCGTAATGTTTTTATTGTTATGATGGTGTCCAAAAAACCAGTATTTGTAATCGGTTTTTTCATGTATTTCCTGTAAAAACAATCTGGTTTCATCTGGTCGGATGTCACCGCATGAATACATCGAAATAATTGACTGCGGTCCATCATGTGTAACTATAAAATCAGCTTTCCATCCATGTTCTTCAAGATTCCGCTTTGCCTCATTTTTTTCCTCATCATCAGCTGTTTCTTCTTTCCACCACGATACATGATTAATCCTGTATGGAAGAAACTTCATGTTTGCATTATGATATGAAGCAAGATCTTCCGGCACAATGTCTTCTGACCAGACTTCATGTTTCTTCAAACATTTTTCCACATCATTCACATCAAATATTCCGCCCTGCACATCATGTGAAGCTGCACCGCCAAAAGTAAATATCGTTTTTCCGGCAATATCATATAGCTGTCCGCGCATCAGATGAATCACTGATTCTCTGATTTTATGAACCTTTCCACCATGCCACATAATTACAGGAAGACTGTTCAGATCATCGAAATCTTCATGATTTCCATCCACAAACAATGTTGTAAACGGACGTTTTTCCAGTTCATCAAGTTTATCATCCCTTTCTTTTGATGGGATCCAATATCCAAAATCTCCACAAACAATTACATAATCATCCTTTGTCATTTCCCTTTGTTCAGGAAAATTTTCTACAGTAAATCGCATATATTTTCCGTGACAATCACCTGTAATATAAATCATTTGCACCCACACTCCATAATAATACCAATAAACTCTTTTTCTCTATATGCTGTACAATCTGATTCATCAGACTGCACTCTATAATACCCGTTATCTTTCTTATCGTTAAAGTGACTTTCTGAAATAGCTCAAGGTCAGCACCAGCCAAATGATACTTACCATACTAACAGGAATAATTCCAAAATGAAAATTAATTATGCCGTTCACGCAAACCAGCCACAAAATCATGCAGCAGAGCCTTGCCTTTTTAAATGCATAGTAACCAGCTTCATGAATCTGTGCAAGTTCTGCTTCGTCACAGCTTGCTTCCCATTTTTCATTAAATTTCGGATCATACAAACTTCCGTGTTTTTCCTGATTCATTTTTTTTATCAGGTCAACAATCTTTCTCTGATATACTACCACATAGATGATATTCAGGATCAAGCCGCCAAAACACATCAGCATCGCCGTATCTGTAGATATTTCATACGGATTTCTATCCATTGTTCCTAGTATGCCAAGTGCAAACAGAAAATATCCGACGATCATAGTTACAGATGTTAATGCAAGACCACGGCCAAGTGTTGCATCTATGGCATTCATCTGTTCTTCATTATCCTCTTCAATGTTCTCATACAATCTTTTTCCCTTATGATATAAAAAATGTGTAATCACGGCAGCAGCAATAACCATAGGAACTGTGATATATGCTGCTACTACACGGATTACTAAATATGCATTCCAGATCCCGGCATAAATCGAACCATTCGCAAAAAATCTTGATGCAATACCTATAATACCACCAACCACACCTGCTGCCAGTATAAACAAAACGAATCTCTTCCCATATGTTTTATTTTCCTTATCAATAACTTTCTCATTATTATCCATTGTTCTCATCCTCCCTGGCATCCTCATACTTAAAAATAGCTTCGACATTTGTATCAAACACTTTCGCTATTTTAAGCGCAAGTGTTACCGAAGGAGAATAATCTCCCCTCTCAATCTGACTTATCGTCTGCCGCGATACCCCAACCAATTTTCCCATTTCCTGTTGATTCACATTGATTTTCGCCCGATACTCTTTTAATCGATTATATAATGGCACTTTATCCACCTCCTTTACTTCCTTCTATATTTAAGCATTTTGCCTAATTTCATTGTCACTATGACAATTTTAGTTGTCATTTATGGGTTCATTATATGTCTGACAATAAAAGTTGTCAATATGTTTTCTATGATAACAAAAAAATAATACTGTGTATCTATCCATCTCTATTATTTCAACTTTGAAAATCTTCTCCTGGAAGCGATACAGCTGCAATGGCAGCCAACTTTCTGATTTCATAATCTGTAAATGATATTTTAATATTCGGTATCCTCTCTTCCAATATTTTTATGTTCTTTTCTAGATTCATTGCTATTGCATACCCATCATTCGTAAGATATACCTTTACATAACGTTCCTTTACCCGCAGATGTCTAGTCATCAAAGTGGAACGCATTACTGATACCGATGGTTTTGAAGCTCCAAGTGTATTTGCAATACTGCAGGATGAAACAGTGTCAACCTCTTTCAATATCTCATAGATTGATAATATGTAATTTAGATGAACTTTTGTTAAATTCAATATACTTTCCCCATTATTTTCTTCCGCAGCACTTTCCCCCACGTTTACATGTACAACAGTTACACCCACATGATGATATGCCTGATTTTCTTTGTTTGATCATATATATGATTACAGCAACAGCCAGCAGTACAACTACTATGCTGATTATTATTGTTGACATTTTTGCCTCCTCTTAGATAAAGCTCTGTTTCTTCTTGTTTGTGAAAATCCTATTACTATTTTCACCACAAAAATTATCAGAATAGCAAGCGCAGCGATAGTCTGTATGTCTGCCTTCTGAAGCTAGTCTTCATCATACTTATGTTCCTTCATGTATTTTTACCTGAACAATTTTATTTCTATCCGGTTTGAAGAGAAGATACATCAATCCGGCTATTAATATAAAAGCAACCACTGTAGTGGGACCAAACGATACATCTCCTGTTGCCAATCCTCCTATCTGATAGACAATCAAAGCTATGCAGTATGACATCACATTCTGGAACACTATCGCAAACCAGAAGAACTTCCTTGATCCCATTTCCTTTGCCATAGTTGATATGGCAGCAAGACACGGCGAATCAAATAAATTGAATAACATGAATGATACCGCTGCAATGTTTGTCGGAAAAAATGCAGCAAATGCATCATGCATGGAACTTGTATAACTGCCTACATCACCAAGGCCTGAAAGCACTCCCATAGTCGATACTATGCCTTCCTTGGCAACAAAACCGCTAAGTGACGAAGCAACTGCTTGCCATGTTCCAAACCCTAATGGAACAAATATCCATGCGATAGCGTTCCCTATATCAGACAGAAAACAATTCTCTGGGTCTACCGTCTCAAATATCCCATTGCTGATTCCAAAGCTTCCCAAGAACCACATTACCAGGCAGCAGAGGAACAGGATCGTACCGGCTTTTTTCAGAAAAGCCCATACCCTTTCCCATACATGTATCATAATGCCTCTTATTGAAGGTATATGATATTGAGGAAGTTCCATAACAAATGGTGCTGGCTTTCCTGCAAACATTTTGGTCTTTTTCAATATTACGCACGATATAATTACCAATATTATTCCTGCAAAATACATCATCGGTGCCACCCACCATGCACCTCCCATTATAAATCCAGCTATCACAGCTATTATAGGCAACTTTGCTCCACATGGTATGAACGTAGAAGTTATCATAGTCATTCTACGATCTTTTTCATTTTCAATAGTACGACTTGCCATAATAGCAGGCACTCCGCACCCAGAAGATATCATAAACGGGATAAAACTTTTACCTGAAAGTCCAAACCTCCGAAAGATACGATCCATTATAAATGCAACCCTTGACATATATCCGCAATCTTCCAATATAGACAAAAAGAAGAATACCAACGCCATCTGTGGAGCGAATCCGATAGGTGCTGCAAGTCCTCCGATAATTCCATCTACAACCATAGATATCAGCCAGTCTGAAGCACCTATAGTTTTTAGTCCGTACTTAATCAGCGGCTGTATCCACGTTCCAAACAATGTATCATTTGTCCAATCAGTAAATATTGTTCCCAAAGTTGTTACTGAAATGTAATATACAAGGAACATAATTATTGCGAAAACAGGCAGTGCAAGTATTCTGTTCGTCACCACCCTGTCTATCTTATCTGATACTGACTGCAAACTTCGCGCTTTTTTCTTTACTACTGACGTATTAACAAGGTTCTGAATATATGCATACCTCTGATTTATAATGATACTTTCAGAATCATCATCCATCTTTTTTTCGCACTCTTTTATATGCATTTCTATATTCATCATAAAAAAATTATCTAATGCCAATTCCTTAATTACATTTTCATCACGTTCAAATAGTTTTACTGCATACCATCGTAAATTATCGCTACTCACTTTATTCTTTATATTTTCTTCTATATATTCAATCACACGCTCTGCTTCACCATTGAATATACTCGGCTGGGCATCATTAATCATTTTATGTTTTGCGACATCTATTGCTTCACCTGCCAGTTCCTGCTCACCTTCCCCTTTTAATGCACTTATCATTACTATCTTACATCCTAACTGATCACTCAATTTTTTTATATCTATACTATCCCCGTTTTTTTTCACCAGATCCATCATATTCAGTGCTATTACTACCGGAATATTAAGCTCAAGTATTTGCGTTGTCAGGTAAAGATTTCTTTCAATGTTTGTGCCATCTATAATATTAATTATTACATCAGGTTTTTCATTTACAAGATATTTCCTTGTTACAACTTCTTCCAATGTATATGGTGAAAGTGAATATATTCCAGGCAGATCCTGTAACACGACATCCTTATTACTTTTCATCCTGCCATCTTTCTTTTCAACCGTAACCCCCGGCCAATTTCCTACATACTGTGCACTCCCTGTCAAATCATTGAACAAAGTTGTTTTTCCACAATTTGGATTTCCTGCAAGTGCTATTTTGATTTCCATAAATCAATTGCTCCTTTCTGTTTCGTTGGTTAGTTCAGACTAACCAGTGGTGAAAAAAATTTTTCACCACTTATTCTACTTCAATCAACTCAGCATCCGCTTTTCTTACAGACAATTCATACCCTCTTACATTCAATTCTATTGGATCGCCTAGTGGTGCAACTTTTCTTATAAACACCTCAGTTCCTTTTGTCATACCCATATCCATTATTCTCCTTTTAGTCGAACCACATCCCATAATTTTTCTTACCTTTACGACCTCTCCCACTTTTGCATCTTTTAAAGTACTCACATTCCTTACCTCCTTATATCATTATCCTATTTGCCATACTCTTGTCTAACGCTATTCTGCTGTCTTTGACTTGCAATATCAGATTCCCTGCAATCTTATTCACAACAGTCACTCTGGCATCTGCTACAAATCCTAGTTCTGCCAAGTGCTGCCTTATCTTATCATTTCCGATTATTTTCCTGATAACTAAATTATCACCTGATCTTGCCATTGTAATTGGTATCATTAGTCTCCCCTTTCATAAGTTAATCTTAACTAACTTGATATTGTAAATATACACAGCTCCCAAAGTTGCATGTCAAGCAGCAGTTAGTTGTATGTAACTATCGTCAGTTTAATTCATCTAACTTATTTTGTCAATACTTATTCATCATGTTGAGGCTATATATGACTGCTCATATTCATAAAACCCGACATAACACAGGCGCCTGAAGCGCCTTGATCATATATCTGATTAAGTGCCCTGTCCTCCAAAGGAATTCCGCCAATTCCATATACCGGAATTTTAACAGCCTCACAAATCATTTTTAAAAATTCCAGTCCTCTAGGTGGAATTCCCGGTTTACACCCTGTTGCAAATATATGTCCTGCAATAAGATATGTCACACCAAGTTCTTCGGCTTCTCTGGCTTCTTCCAATGAATGTACAGATGTTCCAAGTATCCGGAATCTGTTTCTTTCTTCCTGATTTAATTTTCTTAGTTTTTCAAGAGGTAAATGTATCCTGTCACATCCCATATTTTCCGCAACTGATACGAAATTATGAAGTATTCCTGTTACATTTTCTTCTTCACAGATTTTCATAACCTTTTCTGCAAGAATCTCATATTTCTCCGGTGTTAAATCTTTTTCTCTTAAAATCAGTGCTGCCGGTCTACTGGAACAAATGATTCTGATCTGCTCCAGATATTTTTCATATGTCATCACATGCCCTTGCAAATAGCGGTTGGTAATGGCAATAACTCTACTGTTATCCCACATAAATATAATCACTCATAACAGGCTGCAGGTTGTTTTGGCATAATGCCTGATATACCTCATCTACATTTCTGCCATCTGATATTTCAAACTGTGCATCTCCCTTATCTTCTATATCATCACTGTGACTGCCGATTCCTGTACTGACTCCCGCTGAAATTTTAGTTGCTGCAATATTAACAAGATTGTCCCTTACTCTGCTGCATTCTCGTGTAGATATTGTAATGCTTGCAAATGGCATAAATAAACGGTATGCACATATAACCTGTAAAAGCTGCTTTTCATGTACATCCATAGGATTAATTTTATCATTATTTATTATCGGGCAAAGTCTCGGACATGAAAATGCAATTTCCGCCTGCGGATATTTCCGTTGCAAAAGACAGGCATGTAAACCTGTAGCAAATGCATCCTTACGAAAATCGTCCAGTCCCAGAAGGGCTGCAAAACCTACGCCACGCATTCCTCCCATCAGTGCACGTTCCTGTGCATTAAACCGATACGGAAAAATACGTTTATTTCCTGCAAGATGAAGTGTCTCATATTTATCTGAATTATATGTTTCCTGAAATACCGTAACATAATCTGCACCACATTCATGCAGATATCTATATTCATCAGAATTCATCGGATATACTTCCAGTCCTATAACCTTAAAATATTCTCTGGCTATTTTGCATGCTTCTCCTATATATTCCACATCAGATTTCTTTTTACTTTCCCCTGTAAGTATAAGAATCTCCTGCAGTCCGCTTTTTGCTATAGATGACATTTCCTTATGAATTTCTTTTGCAGAAAGTTTTGCACGATGAATCGCATTATGGCAGTTAAATCCACAATATATACAATAGTTTTCACAATAATTTGATATATAAAGCGGAGTAAACATGTAAACTGAATTTCCAAAGTGTTTTCTTGTCTGTTTCTGTGCACAAAATGCAATTTCCTCCATTAATTCATCTGCTGCCGGTGAAAGCAAAGCCTTAAAATCCTCCAAGTCTTTTTCTTCGTGATTTAATGCTTTTCTTATATCTTTTACTGTATATTTTGTGTAATCATATTGATCCATTTCATAGATAACCTTTTGCATAATATCATGGGGAACTACTTCCATATCTGGCAGATATGTCATATGGTCAATTCTATTTTCTTTCTGTTGTTCCAGTATTTTTTCATTTAATATACTTTTATTTATATGTTCATCTTTACTCATTATGCATTTTCCTCCCGTAAAAATCCTGTCAATGGAGAAGACGCACTGGCTTCATTTTGCAGTACACGTCCACTTCCTGCAAGATATGCCTTTCTTCCGGCTTCAATAGCGGACTTAAATGCTGAAGCCATTTGCTGCACATTTCCTGATGTAGCGATTGCAGTATTTACCATTACTGCAGCAGCTCCCATTTCCATAGCTTCACAAGCCTGAGATGGTCTGCCTATACCTGCATCCACAATTACAGGAAGATCTATCTCTCGAATCAATATTTTAATAAAGTCTCTGGTGCACAATCCTCTGTTGGTTCCTATTGGTGCAGCCAGTGGCATGATGCAGGCTGCACCAGCATTTTTTAAATCTCTTGCTGTATTTAAATCAGGATACATATAAGGCATAACTACAAAACCTTCCTTTGCAAGTATCTCTGTGGATTTAATTGTTTCCTGATTATCCGGCAGTAAATATTTGCTATCTCTGACTACCTCTATCTTAATAAAATCACTGCCACTGATTTCTCTTGAAAGTCTTGCTATATGAACCGCTTCTTCCGCCGTACGTGCACCGGATGTATTTGGTAATAGTGTTACCTGTTCCGGAATATAATCCATAATATTAGCTCTTCCCTGAAGGTTGGCTCTTCGGAGTGCCAGTGTAATAATTTGCGCACCAGCCTGTTCTACTGCTGCCCGAATTAATTCCAGTGAATATTTGCCAGATCCCAGAATAAATCTGGAATCAAATTCATGACCATTTAAAATTAATTTATCTGCTTTATTCATACCGTCTGTTCTCCATTTTTCTTTATTTTCTGTCTATTCGTGCTGTTTTAATAAGAGTTCAAGTATAAGATTGGCTTCATGCCCTGCACAGATTCCTACACGCGGTGCCATCAGTGACTGATTTTCTGCAGAACTTGTTCCATCTCCGCACAGATAAAATCTTCTGCCGATCTGTCTGGTTATAATATCATTGCTTGCTCCCCACCCTGCCATGCCTGAGGCCGCAACCAGATATTTCTCAGGATACAGCTGCAATACTTTGTTCACCAGCATTGCCTTATGTTCAGGAACATCAAAAGCTTCGCATATTACTTCAGCTTTTTCCAAAAGCATCTTTATATTCTCCTGATCTACCATAATTGTATCAATTCGTATATTTAGGTATGGATTAATTTCTAATAACTGTTTTTTTAAAGCCTCAGTTTTATATTGTCCCAGATCACAGATTCTGTATTGTTGCCGGTTGAGGTTCGTAAGGTCAACTTTGTCATAATCAATCAACTGCAGATTTCCGACTCCTGCTCTTGCCAGAAAAAAAGCCACATTAGAGCCAAGTCCGCCTAGCCCTGCTATTGCCACATTAGCCTTTGCCAACTTATACTGTACTTCGCATGTATGTCGTATTTTTAATGCATTTTCAATTTCTTTTCTGGTCGGTATCACCTTTAACCACCTCCAACAAAACTTACAACTTCAAGTACATCATGCTGCTGAAGAAACGTTTGTTCATATTCACTTTGCGGCAAAATATCACCATTATATTCAACTGCTATCCGATTTAGCTGAAAGCCTTCGCGTTCCAGATATTCTTTTATATTTGGTCTGTCTGAAAGCTCTACATGTATTCCATTTATCTGCATAACTTTCTCCTTTTCATACAAAAAAGGGAGTTCACAAAGGATTACACCCATGGTGGTGTACCCCTTCATGAACTCCCATTCACTCTATAAGTTATATAATCATGTTCTGTTATTATCCGGAAAGCATTTTAATTGAACTTGTATCATCTGTCAAGTTGTGTACCAACTGACTACAAGTTAACTGCCAAGAAAGTTCAGACTTACAACTATGCCTTTATTGCAAAACGCAGCTTGGTAGACCTTGCCCGGCTGTTCTGTACACATTCCTGCGCAGATGGTCTGATTACATCCTGCGCTATTTCCCGGTAAATTCCGCTTTTATAGAACTCCTTAAAGGATTTTTTTACAAGCCTGTCTTCTCCTGAATGGAACGTTAAAATTGCTGCCCGTCCGCCTGACGAAAGAGCATCCGGAAGTTTTTCCAGAAACGCATAAAGTGCCTCATATTCCTGATTCACATCAATGCGAAGTGCCTGAAAAGTTCTTGCACTTGATTTTTTCACAGCTTCCTTCAAATCCTTCTGCCGTACTTCTTTTATTCCCATCAATGCTTTTTCAACTTCAGCATGCAGCTCAGTTGTTGTTTCTATCTTTTCTCCATGTCTCAGATCCTGATAAATCACTTTTGCGATCTGAGCGGCATAAGGCTCATCTGAATTATCTACAAGCATTCCTTCTATTTCTTCCTGTTCCATCTCTTGAAGACGCTGCGCCGCAGATTCTCCCTTTTCCGGATTCATACGAAGATCAAGAGGTCCCTCTGCCTTATAGGAAAATCCACGTTCCGGATTATCTATCTGCATGGAAGAAACACCAAGATCAGCCAAAATGAAATCAAACGATCCATATGCAGCCGCCAGTTCATCAATACACGCAAAGTTCATCAGTTTTATGGTAAGAATATTTTCTCCATAACCCATTTTTTCAAGACGTTCTTTTGTCTTTTTCGACTCGATAGGATCAACGTCCGTTGCATAGAGATGTCCCTGATGTTCCATTTTCTCCAGCATTTTCAGAGTATGTCCGCCATAACCAAGTGTTGCATCCATGCCGGTTTCTCCAGGTTTTATCTGTAACACATCAAGTATCTCATTTACCATAATTGGAATATGTGTTCCCGCAGGTGTTGCCCCCTTGCCTATAACATGATCTATGGTTTCTGCATATTTTTCCGGCTGTAATTCTTTATATTTTTCATTAAAATTTTTCGGATAGGCTCCCTTATATCTTGGTCTTCTTATATGTTCTGCTGTCTTATTCATCTGTCTATTCACCTATCCCTTTTTAATTACACTATTTTCCTGAACAGTCCGTATCTTTTCAATAATAATTCACTCATACCGATATACCTCATACTGATATATCTTATTCCCATTTTATCAGGAGCAGCATGACAGAAATTCTGCAGGAACACTTTTCACAAGCCATACTCCATTTACTGATAAAAAGAAATCATATCCATCCGCGGCCATCTTTCCTGTTTCAACCTCATATACTACAGGTTTCCCATGTCTGCTCCCAACCTTGACCGCCGTTTCATAATCTTTTGACAAATGTACATATAGCCTGGATTTAGGAATCAGTCCATGTTCATTTATTGATGCAATATATTTTTCTCCTGTCCCATGATAAAGGATTGCCGGAGGAATTCTTTTCTCAAGCTCTACATCCACCGGAATTGAATGCCCCTGATCAGCCCGGATCAATGTTCTGTCTTCATTAAATGAAAAGCGCTGTTTATCATCTTCTGCCACTATTTTTTCAAGAATCTGCATGTCAATTGAAGTCCCGGTTTTATTCATTCCGGTCAGCAGTTTCTCTACATCAGCCCATCCATGCTTATCAAGAGAAATACCAACGACTTCAGGTCTGTGTCTGAGTATAAGACTTATAAATTTACTTATCTCTTTTTCGCTCATATATTTTATCCCATAACGCTTTATACATACGTACAGTATCACCGGCAAACATTCTGCAAATCATAGGAATCATCTGCGACTGCCATCCTCATTGAAAGTCTTTTTAAGCGCATTTTCCGTCGGATAAACAGATACTATCAAAATAATAAGCTGAATATCAGTTAAAATAATTCCAACTACACCTGTCAATTTATCGGATGCACAATATACAGGTATATACGCCACAATTGAAGGTAATAACATAATCCATCCTATTTTCCACCATAAATGTCCACAATATTCATGGGCAAATTTCCATGTATCCATGTTTTTCATAGAACGAGATGTTCTGTATCCTATCAATCCATTGATTGTTTTTGGTGCATGTTTCCACATTAAATACCCGCAGATAATCATCAAGAACGGTATAATCAGATTGCAAATCAGCATAAACCACCAAAAATCCATTTTTACCCCTCCATTAATTTCAGCTTAGATATTATCAAATCATAGTATATATTATTTTTATTCTTCAAACCAGATTATCCGTATGATTTCCTGTTACTGCAAGATTTTTCACCCATCTTTCTTTTCCGAGCCAAATCTGCGCCATTATTATCTTGATGATGTCTGTAAGCTTCACAATACCATACATTGTGACAGGACTCAGTGAAGTGCAGAATGCCATGAAAAATATTCCTGGGATTACAAGAATTAACGTCACTGTGCCGTCCACCACAGCTCCCATAACAGTATCTCCACCTGCCTTTGATATAGCAAACTGTGTGTTCACATATACCCAGAGTGGCATGAACAGTGCCATCATAAATACCATTCTTTTACATATCGTCCGCGAGGCAATACTCAAATTGCTGAAAACAACCGGAACGAGCGGTACTGTAAGAATCCCCATCAGAGTCATGAATATTCCGAATACTACAGAAGCGCTGAGCATCCAATTCTTCTGTTTTCTCGCCTCGTCAAGTTTTCCCTTTCCAAGCGTCTGTCCGATTATAACTCCTGTAGCTGTTGTGATTCCGCTGAAAGCTACAAAGAAAAGATTTGCTATAGCGAAACTTGCTGCCATTCCTGACACTACATCTGCTCCTCCACGTCCGTTATAAAGTGCCGTAGTGACAGTTTCAGAGATCACCCACAAAGTTTCAGAGAAAAGAACAAGTGCACCTTTTTTGAATATCCTGCCAAACAAGTTAAAATCAGTATGCAGCAGTGTATTTAAGGATATCATGAATGGCTGTCTTTTTTTGGCAAGTAATAATAAAAAAAGCACCATCTCAACAAATCTGGCAATTATTGTCGCATAAGCGGCTCCCCTTACTTCCAGTCTGGGTGCCCCAAGATTTCCGTAAATAAATATCCAGTTGAAAAACGTATTCACTCCTGTAGCTATGACCGAAATAATAAGCGGCTGTTTTACCTGTCCGATCTCGCGCAGAGATGAAGCAATTATTGTTGAAATCGTCATGGGTATTCCTATGAATCCCATCAGGAACATATACTGTTCACCCTGATCAAGGATTGCCTCAGCCTGACTGTTGCCTATAACCATAAGGCTGAGCACCTGCCTCGGTATCACCATACATACAAACAAATATATAATAACAGCTGCACCGGCAACAATAATTTTGAAACATAAGGTCTGCTGCATACCTTTCCTCTCATCCGCTCCGAAAAACTGTGTCATAAAAATCCCCCCTGCCATGCATATAGCATTCAGAAGTACCATGAACACAAAGAGGATCTGCCCTGATATATTCACTCCGGACATCTTAACATCACCGAGACCGGCTACCATAAAATTATCTATGAGCGATACCATTGTCTGTATCAGCTGCTGAAGCATGACCGGAATTCCGATCAGCAAAGCCTTTTTATAGAACTTCGTATTTCCAAAATACTTTTTCACAAATATCCTCCAATAATAATTTTCGCTTTTTATGATGGCTCGCTTCTTTTTATATTTTACCTTTTATAAAAAAACATTCCAAGTCTATATCATTCACAGCTTATAAGCAATCAATTAATATAAAAACCGTTGCAAAGCCCAGTGTTTTAGAGTTTGCAACGGTTTTCTGAAGAACTTTTCGTCTTCTTTGTTTTTTCTATGTTTACTATTTGAGTTCTATTTTCCTTTCTGTTTCCGAGTGTATATCATTAATTCAGATTCACTCCTCCAGATCTTTCGCCACTTTAGGCATCCACTCGGAAATATGGATATGCTGCGGACACACTTTTTCACAAGCCCGGCAGGAAATACATTCAGATGCTTTACCAAATCCCTGGTTCAAATAGTTCCCATAATATTCCACTTCCGGTGAAAAGTCTTTACGATTCATTATTTTCCGGGTATTGTACAAAGCAAAATAGTTTGGAATCAGTATTCCTTTCGGACAATGATTGGCTTCAACACAGTATCTGCATCCGGTGCACGGAATTGCAACCGTACTGCGGATCATCTCAGCTGCTTTCAGAAGAATTTCATTTTCATCTGGCGTCAGCGGCTCAAAATGCTCCATAAATGAAGTATTTTCTTCTATCTGCCCAAGTGTACTCATACCGGAAAGTACAACCATGACTTCCGGCAGACTCGCTGCAAAACGAATAGCCCATGATGCCGGACTCCAGTCCGGATGTGCATGTTCAAGCATCTGTTTCACATTCTCTGGCGGGGTCGCAAGCGTGCCGCCTTTGACAGGTTCCATTACAATGACTTTTTTGCCATGTTTAACGCACACATCATAACATTTATGTGACTGAATTCCCGCGCTATCCCAGTCCAGATAATTGATCTGCAGCTGGACAAATTCAAAAAATGGATTTTCTGTCAGAACCTGATCCAGAAATTCCGGAGTATCATGACACGAAAAACCAAGGCATCGAATCTCACCGCACTCTCTCTTTTTTCTAAGAAAATCTATCACATCAAATTTCTTTGCCTTCTCATAATTTACATTATTCATGTCATGAACCAGATAATAATCAAAATAGTCAACATGAAGTTTTTCCTTTTGTTTTGCAAAAATCTGCTCCGGCTCTTCTGCAGAGTGTAACATCATATCGGGCATTTTGGTGGCAATTGTAAAAGATTTTCTGGGATATCTGTCTACTACAGCTTTCCCGACCGCATCCTCACTGGAAAAATCATGATACATCCATGCTGTATCGCAGTACGTAAAACCCTTATCCATGAAACAGTCAACCATATTTTCAAGCTGTGGCATATCAATTGCTTTCTGATCATCAGGATCCGTCAGCGGCATCCTCATAAAACCAAATCCAAGTTTTTTCTCAGGTTCAATCATCATTTTTTCCTCCCATTTATTGTATTCATTATTCAATGCTGAAAATAAATTCTATCATATCTTAATTTAATAACGTTCCAACTTTCATCTGTTATTACCTGATTATTTTCCCTTGATTCCATTTTGCATCCGGAGCAGATACCTTCAATTCTTCATTGCTCCTTCCATACCCGCTTCCTCCCGATGTTGCAAATGGGGAAATTATCTTTCCTTTCATATCGTAACTCTCCAGAAAACTGTTAATTATATGAGGCGCAACACCCCACCATATTGGAAATCCCAGATAAATTTCATCATACTCTGACATATTGTCCACTTTATCTGCAATTTCCACACGAGAAGACTTATCTGCCATTTCAACGCAGCTTCTGCTCTTTTTATTTTTCCAATTCAGATCATCATCGGAATATGCCTGCACCGGACGGATTTCAAATAAATCTGTACCATGCTCCTTTGCCACCTTTTCTGCTGCTTTTTTTGTTACTCCACTTGCTGAAAAATATGCTGTAAGTTTCTTTCCCATCTTACAATTACCATCCTTTCTCATATTCATTTAACATTGATTTATTTCTCACGGTTTTATTTTTCACTGATTTATTTCTCACGGTTTTATTTTTCACTGATTTATTTCTCAGATCACTCATTCCTTATTATTTCAGAATTCGAATCAGAAACCGATATGTCAGTTCATATATAGACTGCACTTTATAAGAAATCTTTGCATCATTCATTGCCCTGCACTGCTTCTCAGTGGGACATGCGTAAGGATAAATTCCATACATAAAAGGAAAAAAGGCATAAGTAATCTCTGCAATCCTTGCATCCGTCATTTCTGGAAGATACTGTCTCAGACACTCATTAAATGCATCCATGGAAGCTTTAAAACAGACCTTAAACCCGACCAGTCTCTCAATCCTGCTGTTCTCCTCAATTTCATAAAGATTCATTGCTGAAATTTTCAGCATAACACTTCTTTTTTCCATCGATTTTGCAAGTTTCTTTGCCAGTTCGTCGGCGCCTGTTTTTTTCTTTTCACTGACAATCTGCCTAAGTGCCCTGCCCCACTCATAATATTCTCTTGTCAGAAGAGCAAGAAAAATTTCTTCCCTGGTCTCGAAATAATTATAAATAGAGGGTCTCGAAAATGAGGTTTCAGTGCTGATATCTTTGATCGTAATTTCTTTGAGTCCCTTTGTTTCATAAAGTCTGGCACAGGCTTCTATAATCTCATTTTTTCTTTGCTCGGTCAGCTCTTCTGAACCCTTCGGCATGATATTCCCTCTTTTCCGGTGCATGATTAAAACGACCTATTTCCCATTTTTTCAAATAAATAACATCGTGTCAGTTTTATATTAAGTCAGCCTTGACACGATGTCAAACACTCGTTTTTTACTTCCATTTTCCCCGCACGGATCACCTTTATATTCAGTTTTTCTTAAATGACAGACATTTGCCAATCACATCACCTGT
This sequence comes from uncultured Lachnospiraceae bacterium, assembly GCA_937872845.1. Classification (GTDB taxonomy): domain Bacteria; phylum Bacillota; class Clostridia; order Lachnospirales; family Lachnospiraceae; genus Eubacterium_Q. The sequence goes on from CALMUC010000014.1 coordinate 21,754, forward strand.
TTTAAGATACTCATAGGTCGGGAATTCAAACAGTACCGGCTTCATATTGCGATAATTGATTTTACCGTCCTCTGTCAGGTTTTCTTCCTTTACATATGTTCCGGTAAACATCAGAACAAAATTATCAAAACCGTTTTTCTCATAAATGTCTTCTACCTCGCATTCAATGGAAAGAGGTGAATCCTTGATCATCGGTACGCCATTTTCTCCAATTTCATACTCGAATACTTCTGATTTATCAGTCTTAACTCCACTTACAGAACCGACATAATCTGCCTGTGGCAGCATATCTTCTGATACCATGTTAATGGATAGCTTTCCTGTTTCCCTGATTTTATCCGTGATAAAGTGTGCCTGTGCCAGACTGACCATCAGTCTGTCATGACTCATGATTCCGGTGTGCGCAACTAATGTCCATGTTGGTTTGTCACCATTCATTGTTCCAATAATAACAAGTGGTGACGGATAAAGTGCCAGCTTTGCTCCAAGATTTTTTTTCATAAATTTTCCTTCTTTCGATTTAAATTGTTCGATATCCATGGTGCGAATCTTAATTTCGTTTTCTGACACCGTGTCAGTATATGTGTAAAAATATAAGCATTTTCTCCTGACATTTTTTATAAAAAGATTTCATAAAAAGTCCTGTAAGATAATGCTGTATTTATATTGACATTGTGTCAGTAGTTTCACTATACTACGTTCTGACACTATGTCAATATTTTTATATTTATTTTTTTCTCGAAATTTTTTTCCTGAATAATTTTTTTATTTATATCTATTTATCCAACAAGCATTGCCGTTTCTTATATCCTGATAAGGTCATCGAATAAATCAGCATTGCCATGAAACATACCGCAGCTCCAATAAAATAAACTCCAGTATAGCCGATAACTCCGATAAAAATTCCTGATATCGTACTTCCAAGTGCCAGCCCAAGGTCACAGGCTCCGTTAAATGCCGCCGTTGCTGTTCCTCTGTGCTCTTTTGAGCACCTTGAAATACAGAATACATTGATCTGCGGATTGTATCCGCCGACACACAGCCCCAGAATCACCATGGCCACATATAGACATGGCTCGTTCGGGCAGATTGCAATCATGATAAGTGCTGTAGTTCCCAGAATATAGGCCGGGTACATTACACAATCTGCTCCCCGCCTGTCACTGATTTTTCCTGCAATCAACCTTGACGAAAGAAGTCCCGCCGCATACATGGTAAAGGCAAATCCTACATCCTTCCATCCTTTCGTAAGTCCATAAGCCGTCAGATATACTATTACAGGTGCATATGAAAATGACATCATAAAACTTATAAGTGCCGGAAGTATAACACCTTTTTCAAATCCAAGGAAAGTCGGCGGCAGCTCAACATTCTCAGATGTATCGCTTCTTTTTCTATCTCCGACAAGATGGGCAATACCATCCGGCTTCATCAGCAGCACGAGGACTATGGCAACCCCACAAATCTCTGCCGCAATACTGAAGAGCTGATGAAACTGCGCTCTGTTCTCTTCTGATACGATTCCAAGTGCAATCGCAGGTCCAAGTGCCATTGCCAGTACATTGCCGATGGTATAATATCCCATACCCTCCGCAATGCGCTTCGGCGGTACAATATAAGAAGCTGCCGTACCACTTGCCGTTGAAAAAACAGAATAACCTATTCCATGTATGATTCTGAAAATAACAAGTACCATTATCGTACCAGCAAAATTATGTGCCAGGCATGCAGAAAAGCATAGCACAGCACCAATCAGCATAAGCCTTCTGGCGCCGTATTTCTGAACCAATGTTCCATTTATGAGTCGCATTGCTACCGAGCCAAAATAAAAAGATGATGTAAGAAGTCCTGCATAAACGCCGGACGAACTGATCAGCTTCGCATATACTGCAATAGATGATGCGAAGAAATAATTAGCTCCCGAAATCAAAAGAAGACCGATCATCAAAAGCGTAAAATCTCTTGTCCAGATTCTTTCCTTCACTCTGCATCATCAGGAACATCTGTATGGACGTTCGCTTTTTTCAGTTCCGACATACACGCTTTGATCATCATATCATAGCTGTCATCTGCCGAAATTGACTTGTCTCGCATAAAACCTTCTGATTCAAGCATGATAAAACCGTGCATGGCACTTCTTATAAATCTCTGAAAATTTATGGAAACAACTCCCTCTGGGACAAAATATTCAATTACAACTCGCATCGGTCTTATCGTCTTCTGCTCATCTTCCTTCAGTTCCGTTTCATTGGCACCCGGAAGTGCCATAATTGCTTTATACAATTCCGGATTATCATGTGCAAAATCTCGGTAAGCATGTGCCATGGCAATAAACGCTTCTTCACGATTTTCTTTTTCTATTGCTTTTTCAAGTGTCTGGCTAAGCTGTGCAATTGCATTTTTCCCAACTGCAATACCGATCTCCGCCGCATTTTTTATATGACTGTATAACGAAGCCGGCTGCACTCCCAACCGCCCGGCCAATTCCCTGACAGAAAACCTGTCATAGCCTTTTTCAATTATAAGCTGCGTGGCCTCCTGATATATTTTCTCAGGTGTAATCCCTTTTTTCTGCAAAAAACAACATCTCTTTTCTTAATAGATTAGAACATGCCGATTTTAGCCTAACGGTGTTAGGTTGTCAAGAACGCATATTATCATTTCAGATCTGCAGCCCAGCTTTCAACATCTTTTCCTGCATGATTAACGCCTCCACCACGCAGTGCCAGTCCTTTTTCCAATTTGCTTTCAGGGCAGAGGCTCATAATATCTGCCTCGCTGTGTCCCATTCCACTTCCCTCATTCGTACAAAATGGATAGATCCTTTTTCCTGCCATATCATAACTTTCCAGAAATGTGAATACTGCCATAGGCATTGTCCCCCACCAGTTCGGGAACCCTAAACAGACCACATCGTAATCATCCATATTTTCCACTTCTGCCATAAGTTCCGGTCTTGACTTTGCCCTCAGTTCTTCCTGTGCCTCCTGTGTACAGCGTGTATAATCCTTATCATACTGTTTCACGGTCTCTATTTTGAAAAGATCACCTCCTGTAAGCTCCTGTATCTTCTCTGCCACAATTTCTGTATTGCCTTTCGGAAGATTGACTATATTTCCGCTTACATAATTGTTTCCTTTTCTTGAAAAATACGCTATTAAAATTTTACTCATATATTTTTCTCCACTTTCAATCAGACTACAAAAATCTTCATTAATTAACGGCAATTGTTTTGATCACATGAGCAGGATTACCCACTGCAATGCTATTATCCGGAATGTCCTTTGTTACAACGGCTCCCGTTCCCACAATGGTATTTTCTCCGATTGTAACACCCGGGAGGATGCTGACTCTTGCACCAATCCATGCATTCTTCTTTATATGTATTGGCTTTGTCATGATCACACGTATATTTTCCGGCTCATGATTTACCGTAAAAAAGCCTGTTTCCGGTCCTATCATGACACCTTCGTCTATTGTTATTCCCCCGAGAGACATCATCGTAGAATTATGATTGATATACACATTTCTCCCCAGATGAACCTGGCTGCCACAATCAATAAAAAAAGGCGGAGTCAAAAAAGTGCTTTCATCTAATTTCTCAGCAAAAAGCTGTGTCTCCAGTTCACGTATTCTGGCTTTCTCAATCGGATCGGTCTGACGGATCTGCCAGCAGATGTGATCCGATCTGTCAATTTCCCCATGTACTTCTGTCTGATAGTCCTTATTTCTGATATCATAAGGGACCCCACTCTGTATTGTTTCAAAAACGCTCATATCATTCACCTCATTTATCTTTTATAGTTTCATTTTTCGGCTGAAGCGATCCATAATAATAGGATGCCGTTGCCCCTCCATCTGCCAAAAATGTGGAACCTGTTATAAACGCACCCCTCTCACTCATCAGCAGCTCTGCAATATTAGCCATTTCATCAGCAGTTCCAGGACGTCCGGCAGGGCATTTTGCAAACATATTCTTGTAGAATTCACCACGAATGCCGTTAAATTCATCAATTGCAAGCGGTGTAACAATAATACCCGGTGCTATGTCATTGATTCTGGCGCCACGCTCGCCCCAACGCACCGCTTCATACATAACCCTTTTTTCATTGGCACGTTTTGACAGCTGATAAGCATGAAGTGTATCTTTAATATTCTCCGGCTGTAAAAAATCAAGCGACAGCAGTTCTTCTGTCGGTGTCATGGCAAGCGCCATATCCTGCTCCGGTGTCAGCGCCGGCATACGAAACCCAGACTGACTTGATATCTGAATACCCGATCCGCCCTCTGCGATTACTTTTCCTACTTCTTCCATCAAAACAGCACTTCCGTACAGATCGACTTTCAGGATTGCTTCAACGGAAGCCTGACTTGGTGACATTCCGGCAGCGTTGATCAGCATTTTTATCTCTCCATACTGCCGACCTTTCTGTATCATTCTTATAATGGATTCTCTCGATGACAGATCCATCTCTACAGCTTCTGTATCAAATCCGGCATTTTTCATAGTTTCTGAAATTGCTTTGGCATTCGAAATCTTTTTGTCGCCTACAATAATCTTCATTCCGTATCCCATGCGACGGGCAATTGCCATTCCGATCTGACCGGCACCTGTAAGCAGCATTACATCTTTATGCATAATATATGTCTCCTTTTCTTAATATACATTCCATACCAATGTTCTTTATCGGATTCAGTGTCCCCAGATATCCCAAAAGAAAAAGTACTCTAAATCCTTGACTACATGGTAATTACTTTCCGATTTATCAGCAATTTCAATTCATAATAGATTTCATAAGTAAAACTTATGTGATAAAATGTGAATCAGAAAGCGAGGTCATGTCCATGCTAATGCGCCAGATGAATTACTTTGTACGTGTTGTTGAATGCGGCAGTTTCACAGAAGCCGCAGAGCAATGTTACATATCACAATCTGCGATATCACAGCAGATTCAAGCCCTTGAAACGGATCTTGATACAAAACTTATCATCCGCGAGAACCGGAAATTTCATCTGACTCCTGCCGGTGATTATTTCTACTGGCACAGTAAGGAACTTCTCTCCGAAATTGAAAAAATGAAAGCCGAGACAAAACGTCTCGGCTCAGACCATGAATTACAGCTTACCATCGGCTACTTAAGCGGTTACAATGGTCAGGAGTTGCATGAGGCTATCGCACAGTTTACAGAAAAATATCCCGAGGTATCAATTAACATAATAAATGGAACACATGAACGACTTTATGAGCTCCTTCGAAATGGTACTGTTGATATGGTTCTGAACGATCAGCGACGTGCTTTTTCTGATGAATATGTCAATGATGAGCTGATCGAATGTGAGTGTTATGTGGAAATATCCGCCAAAAATCCACTGGCTTCCAGTAAGCATCTCACCCTTGATGAACTGAAACGTATGCCATGTATCCTGATAACATCTCAGGAACAGCGACATACCGAACAGGATTATTATGAGAATACGCTTGGTTTTGGCGGTAATTTCATATTTGCAGACAATCTTGATGAAGGCCATCTGCTTGTCTTAAGCGGACGCGGTTTTTTGCCCATGGAAAGCATAGGTTCACTTCCCTCCGCAGGAAACGGTATCAAACGCCTTGCTCTTTTTCGCGGTCAGTCACAACTCAAGCGTAAATACTGTCTTTTCTGGAAAAAAGAAAACGCAACCTATTATGTTGAAGAATTTGCTCATAGCCTTCATGCACAGTTATAATACCGATTACTGCACTTTTTTTAATCTGCAGGCTTATATGTTCCAAGGGTCCGCTCCATCTCATCAAGGGACATATTAAAGAATCGCTGTCCGTTATCCAGTGCTTCGATCTGTTTCATTTCATCTGCCGTCAGTTCAAAATCAAAAATGTTGAAATTGTCTTTGATATGCTGCGGATTGGTGCTCTTCGGGAAGATAATATTTCCTTCCTGGATATGCCAGCGCAGGATGATCTGTACATTGCTCTTGCCATACTTCCTGCCAAGTTCTGTAAATACGTTTTCCTGGATCAGTTCTTTACTGCCGTGTCCGATCGGATACCAGCTTTCCAGAACGGTTCCATATTTTTCCAGTCTCTTTTTCAGAGCATTCTGCTGGTAATACGGGTGCAGTTCCACCTGGTTAACCGCCGGCTTAATCTCTGCCGCCTCACATATCTCTTCCATTCTGTCAGACTCGAAATTGGAGATTCCGATAGAACGCACTTTTCCTGTCCTGACAGCCTTCTCCATGTCCTTCCATGCACCCATGTAATCGCCGAATGACTGATGTAAAAGCAGAAGATCAATATGATCCGTGTCCAGTCTTTTCAGCATTTTATCAATGCCTGCTGCCGTCGCCCCTTCACCATATTCTGATGGCCAGAGCTTTGTTGTAATCCAGATCTCATCTCTTGCAATGCCGGACTCCTTTACCGCTTTTCCAACACTTTTCTCATTCTGATAGGCATGTGCTGTATCAATATGACGCACACCAAGCTGCAGCGCTGTCTTTACTGAATTAACTGTTTCCTGTCCTTCCGGTACCATATAGACACCGATCCCGTATTGAGGGATTTTGTTACCATCGTTTAATGTAATAAATGTCTGTTCACTCATATGCACTACTTTTCTCACTTTCATATTTATAGTATATCGAAAAGCAGGCGACTGATTTCTTATTTATGTAACCCGCGTTGCTTTTCTGATTTAATTGCAGTATATTAAAGGAAATAAATGAAAGCAACGGGCACATTTTCCGAAAAGGTTACTTTTGTAACCTTTTCTGTAAAGAAGTTACTTTTTAGCAAAAGGAGGCTATATTCATGATTCTTACCGGTTCTGAAGACATCCGGGTCAGGAAGACCATTACATCTATCCGGAACACTTTCTGTGAAATGATCTGCGAAATGGATTATGAAAAAATGACCGTGAAGGAACTATGCAGACGAGCTTTGATTAACAAAAAGACATTTTATGTCTACTATGAAACTCTTGATGCTCTGCTGCGTGAGGTACAGGAATCATATTCAGCACCATACATTGCCGAAATCGGCAAAATGAAATTACCTGATGACATAAAAAGAAGCATCCGCACCTTTTTTGAATTTTCTGCAAGGCAGGATGCTGCTTATGAAAAGATTACATGTGCTGCTTCTTATCGCAATATTCGAAGCCATATGATAAAAACTGTCATGAACAATAGCTATGGTACTAATGTGCCGGTCATATCGCCGCTTTTTTCTGATTTTCAGAATCATATCACTTACCATTTCTGGGCGGATTCTGTCCTAATGATATACACAGAATGGATTATGGAGGGAAAGCTCACCCCTCTTGAAGACGTTATCAATTATGCCACCGATCTGATTCTGAACGGAATTGATGATTTTACGGTCAGGAAATAATCATTTCCCACACTGCAACAAGTCTTTTCACCAAACGATCATAAAAAAACGCTTAGCTGTTATACAAGTCTGTATTGTGTCCATTTCTGTGATTTTTGTCGTCTGATAAAAATCACCCCACGAATAACAATATCGATACTCATGCCGAACGCGATACCTATCGCCCCTAAATGCAGCCACAATCCAAACAGTGCGGAGAAAAATAGTCTTGCAAAAATCGTTAGTGTGACGGATACAAGCATTGTAAATCTGATATCTCCTGCGGCACGAAGTCCATTTCCAAGCGGACCGGCAAATGGATAGGCCGCTCCATTAAAAATATTATTGATTAACACAAGCCATATAACAAGGTATTTAGCTTCCGGAGATATGGCTGATCTGCTTATCAACAATGGAGTTAAAGCAAATACTAGTACGTTCCAGATAACTGACAGAACCAGCGTGATCTTATTCAGCTTATGAAAATAAAAATTGGCACTGTCAATATCATGTGCTCCCATACAGCGCCCGATAACTGTTGTATAAACAGGTGCCATTGCCAGTCCCATAATGGAGGCCATCGACCATATACTCTGTGCTACCCCATTTGCTGCAATCTGATATGTGCCAAATACTGCAATCATACTTGAAAGTGCTACTTTTACAAGTTGATGAACACCATTTTCAACACCGTTAGGAAGTGCAACATATAATATCTTTTTTAAAAATACCCGGTTCCACGAAAATACATCTGCAATCTGATAATGTACTTCCCCTTTTAAATTCAGACAACAGATTGTTATCATAACTGCTGATATAACACGCGAAATAAGAGATGGCCATGCCACACCTGCGGCTCCAAGTTTCAAAGTAAATACACCAATGCAGTTGCCGATGATATTTATTCCATTAGCAACTGCCGAGATATACATTGTCAGATTTGCTTTTCCAATACTCCTGCAGAGTGCTGCACCGGCATCATATACGGCCAGTGCCGGAAGAGAATACGTCATGATACGAAGATATATCTTGCATGCTTTCATAACTCCTGGCGTAACATTTCCGAACAAAAATGACAATATCTGATCATCAAACAGCAGAATACAGCCGGAAAAAAAGCAGGAAATCAGCACAGAAATCATCAGCAGCTGACTGGCAGAAGCACTTGCTGCTCCATTATTACCGCTGCCGATATACTGACTGATAATGACTGCACCACCAGCTGCCAACGCTGTAAACAGAAAGACCAGAACCGTATTAAAAGAATTGACCAGTGATACACCGGATACTGAATCCTGGCTGTCAAAACTTACAATCATTGTATCCGACATACCTACCAGCATTAATAAAAACTGTTCTACAAACACCGGAATTATCAAATTTCTCAGATCTTTATCTGTGAACATCTGCTTACTGACACCTCAATTCATGAGTGAAGTGTTTTTTGCAATCATCAAGCATCTTTACTATTTTTTTCATATCCCAGGTGCAGAAATCTGTTGCAACCATGGATGCAATGCCATGTGCATGCATCCATAGCTGGTCATGCAGATAATCCGCTTCTGAATGACTGATATGATATTGATCCATCAATGCTGTTATTGAATGTTCCATCATAGGCGTCAACGCTTCTTTAATCTCCGTCAAAGCATTCGAACGCATAAAAAGATAACGAAACAGTTCTTTTTCATCTTTTGCAAAATGAATATACGACATTCCGAAGAGATCACTTCTTGAAGTGTCACTCTGTTCCATTGACTGTATAAAAAAATCTATGGCTTTCTTCGTTAATTCCAGACGCAACTCATTCATTCCCGGAAACGCAAGATAAATTGGCTGTGTTGAACAATTTAACTTATGTGCCAGTGCTTTTACATTGACAGCTTCTATCCCGCCCTCACGAAGAAGCTCCAGCGCCGCTGTTAGTATCATTTCTTTAGTAACTTGTTTTTTTGCCGGCATAGATTATCCTCTTTTCAACAATAAATACGTTTATTGATAAATTGATTTATATTATAGGTTTCATTCTGCTGCCTGTCAATGTAAGAGCCTAGACAATCTTGCATCCTCTTTTATAAATTATTAAATCCAATCCTTATCATAAATAACGCTTCCATGTGCACTTTGTTTTTATAATCTTTTACACTATCTGCATTATATATTTACAGATAATTTCCTTTTTCGCAGTATCCTCAATATTAGCCAGATACCACTCCGGGCATTATGCCTTCATCAGATGCCGCATATTGCATATATCCCATTTATTTATAAATCAAAAAATGCCGTTCTACATACAATGATGTAAAACGACATTTTCATTTTTTCGCATAATTCACAAATCTCTTATTACTATTTATCTATCCTTTGAGCTTATTCCATTTGTTCAGCAGATTTTTCATAGGCATACAAATCGGTTTTGAAAGAAATCCCACCAAAATGGCTGCCGCAATTGTTCCTTCTCTGATTAAGTTTTGTCAACATTATCAAGCAGTACTGTTTTTTCTTCCATAATTATCTCATGTGAAATTTGTCGGCATTCCCATATCACGATAATCAAGATATTCCATAAATCTTTTAACAGCAAGGGATGCCGCCTTATTATCCCTCATAGCAAACCCTATTTTCCGAAATGCAGGCACATCTAATTCTTTTAGGACCACATGATATGGCATTCTCTTTAGAATTAACTCTGGCAGTACACTTACGCCAAGACCGCTTTCTACCATAGACATAATTGCATAATCATCCCAAGTAGTAAAATGTACCTTAGGTGAAATACCTGAACGCTCAAACACTTCCCCTATTTCTGCACGAGTGCCTTTTTCTAAAAGCATGAATGGCTCATTTGCAAATTCTGCTATTGGAAATTTAGCATATTTAGCAAATGGATGATTCTCTGGAAGTACTGCAAGAAGTCTGTCCTGATCTAAAAAAGTAACATCAATGTCTGAATTTGCCGGAATACGAATAAACCCGCAATCCACACGCCCTGTGGCAATCCATTCCTCAATTTCAGCATAATCTCCAAGCAGCAATTCATAATCAATATCAGGATAATCTTTTTGAAATTCCCTTATAACTCTGGGCAGCCAATGTGTTGCTACACTTGAAAAAGTTCCTATACGAATCAATCCAGACTGTAATCCATTCAATTCATCTACTTCCATTTGCAGTTTTTCATACTCATCAACAAGTCTTTTTACTCGTGGTAACAGCTTTGTTCCATCTGATGTTAACCTTACACCCGTTTTGTTTCTTTCAAGTAAAATCACTTTCCATTCTTTTTCTAAGTCACCTATCATTCGACTAATACCAGATTGAGAATAGTTCAACATCTCTGATGCCTTGGTAAAACTGCCATATTCAACTGTCTTCACAAATGCCATATATTTTTGAATATTCATTTCCATAAGCGCCTCCACTTATCTGTTTTTGTCATATTAATCATTACAATCATTCGCTTTTCAGATGTTTAATTGTATGATATTTTATTCTTCAGCGAAAGTCAAAGGAGAATTTAACACAATGTTTTATATTAGCGAAATAACCTGCCTTTCCAATAACCTATCGTCCAGAAATCACCAAAAAATATATAAAATACTTGGAAATATGAATATCAAGATGGGTGATTTACTGCACAATTTTTTGCCGCCTGCAGACAAAATGTACCATATCATAGCTTTACCAGACACAGTGGAGGATTGAAATGGATCTCTATCAAAACAGAATTGTAGTAAAAGTCGGCACTTCAACGCTGACCAATGAAATAGGACAGAACGACCTGCGTTCATTTGACCGCCTCGCTTATGTCCTGTCGGACATTCAGAATAATGGCTATGAAGTAGTTCTCGTTTCCTCCGGTGCGATTGCCATTGGAGCAAATAAACTGAAGATGAAAACAAAACCAGCCTCGTTACGCTTAAAGCAAGCATCAGCGGCGGTCGGTCAATGCAGAATTATGTTTCTCTATGATAAGTTTTTCGGTGAGTATGACAAAACTATTGCTCAAATATTGCTTAGTGTCGATGATATTGAACACGAGGAAAAGAAAGAAAATCTGACAAACACTTTCAATTCTTTGCTTGAAATGGGAGTGATTCCTGTTGTCAATGAAAATGATTCAATCAGCTACACAGAAATACAATCCGATGAAAGATTGTTCAGCGACAATGATATGTTGTCAGCTGTGGTTGCGATATTATGTAAAGCAAAAAAGCTCATTATTCTATCTGATATTGATGGATTTTATGATAGTGATCCTCGTCTTCATCCGACTGCCAAACGAATAGAACGAATTGATAATATTAATGAATCCATATATTCTCTTGCTGGCGGTGCCGGTTCTCGTCGTGGTACCGGCGGAATGAGGACAAAACTTCAAGCTGCTGCTCTTACTATGAATAACGGTATTGACACTATTATCGCCAACGGAAACCATCCGGAAAATCTTTATGCTGTACTTGACGGCAAATCTGTGGGTACATTATTCAAAGGATAATAGCCAATCATAAAAAAACAGCTATTACTTTTCATAATGAATATTATCTCGCTTGAGAACCACTAGTTTCTTTCTTCAGAGCCCCCCTCTCAAAAAAGTTCCTTTCTTGAGAGCCACCACAACATATATTGTTGATACTTTATGAGATCTTTTTATAGTTATTACATGGAGTTTTACTCCAAATAAACTATAAGGAGGTCTTTTTATTATACTCAAAAAGACAAAAGTGAGGTAAATACTACCAGGTGGCTATACTTTGTTGTGATAAACTAAAGTTGTAACAGTAATTTATCACAACAACCTTTCTGCTTGTCCATCTTTTGGAATACGATAATTAATAAATTTTAATCCTCTTAAAAAATTGCTTAAATATTTTGTCTCGACACTAAATCTGGAAACTTCCCATGCTAATTTTTCGTTTACATTTGTATATCCTCTTTTATATGCATTTAATATAATACTTGCATAACACAAATCATACAAATCCCTTACAACTCTTCTTAAAACTTCATCCCTACATCTTGGATCATTATATAAAACATCAATAAAATTCGAAATATCTTTACACTGATAATCCACAATCTTCAATGCATCTTCTTTTTCTAAATTATCAGAACTTAATTTATGTAAAAACAAATGATTATCAATAATATAATTTAATTTTTCACAAAAAAAATCAATGCTTTCATCCGTATCTGTAATTTCTTCATTCGGATAAAATTTAATTGTTTTACTATCCTTAGCAAAATCAATATCACACAGAACTGAGGGTGATAACCACTTCCAAAATATCCTTTTATCATTTCTACTATCAGGATTCAAAACTACAAACAGTATACCAGGATCTGCTGTTATTTCCTGTGCAATAAATGCTGGAAATGCCAAACTTTGAAGACTATACGAAACTACTCCATTTTTTTCTTCATAAATATGAGTCCCCTTTATTTGAACATAAAAATTTTGTGCTGGTTGTCTTGATATATCTGGATTTGAGACATATTCAAAAGTTCCATCATGATTTGGCCATTTATCATCACTTGAAAATGCAGTATTAATCTTTCCTCCAGGATTTAAAACACTTCCCAAATAATTTACAGCCGATCTGTCTTCGGATGAATGTACTGTATGTGTGGTAATATGTCGTTGTATTAACTCTTTCTGTTTTAAGCTCAAATATAGTACCTCTTCCGTCTTTTATTAATCAAATTCCTTAGTCTATTTTTTTATTGATTAATACATTCCGTTTTCATCTACAAATACGGTTTAATCCTAAATTCCGTCTGTTCCCCATTCTTCTCCCTTACAAGTTCAAACAAATTATCACTCGTCGCAAATAAATTTTTAGGATTTCTTACAATAATTAAATACTGATTCTTATCATCCAGTGAAATGTATTTCCTTGTATCATCATTAAGAAGAATGTCCGGATTGATAGCCATGCATTCTTTAATAAAAGAAAATGATGCTGTCTTTCCCGTTCCCGATGAGCCGGTTAGAATTGTAATATTGTTTGTAAAGTCAAAATCCAACACATAAGAAGTATGGACTGTCGATAAATGATCCATTACAATTGGTTTACTTTTCTTTATCCCACCACTCCTTTAATTCTTCGTAATCATCAATTTCTTTTGTCTCTGCTTTACTGCACACCTGGACCGACTCCATATCAAAAGGTATTACTGCATAATCACTATATACCGAACCTTTATCAGTAAATAGCATTCTGACCCTTTATTATCTGTGGCTCCAATATTCAGTCCCGCAGGCATCCGACAGGAATAACATACACTCCATCTTTTCTCTGATAAGCGTAGCTGTCCGTACCAGTCAACACCATAAGGAACGAAGGATCATGCATCCTGGTCGTATCGATCTTACCGGCAAGTTCTTTCAGTGTTTCAGCTCCGTGTTCTATCAGTGTATCTCCGCCAAGTTTAATCTCTATCAGCCCATAATTACCGTTATTCAAATGTATGACCGCATCACATTCAAGACCGCTTTTATCTCTGTAATGATAAACCTGCCCCCCGAGAGCATCGGCATATATTCTGAGGTCTCTGATACACATCGTTTCAAACATAAGGCCAAACGTATTCAGATCATTTATCAGATCCTTGGGATAAATTCCCAAAGCTGCAGCTGCAATCGAAGGATCAACAAAATATCTCGTATCAGACGTTCTTACAACCGTTTTTGATCTTAGATTTGGATTCCATGCCGGAAGATCCTCAACAACAAAAATCTTTTTCAATGCATTTACATATGACAGAACGGTATCTTCATCAAGAGTCGAAGAATCATTTGCAGACATATCAGCCTTGAGCGCGCCATTGCTCACCTGTGCCCCCTGATTTCTGGCATATGAACGCATAAGTAACCTTGCACGCTGCTCATTTCTGTTTATTCCGTCAGCTCTGGATATATCGCTTTTGACAACAGACTCATAATAGTTAAGAGCCTGATCTAACGCGACATCTCTATCCTCCTGCAACACAGCTCTTGGCCATCCTCCCCTGCAGACAAGATAAGCCAGTTCATCAATATCCAGCTCATTTACAGATACCAGAGATTCCCCTGGATTTTCATCGAATAGCGTTTTGATACTGACCTCACCATTGGATTCCCCGGATTCAAATAGCGACATCGGACGCATCTTAATCCGAGCATAGCGCCCTGTACCCGAATGTTCTGTTTTCGAAAGATCCGCCGGAACAGATGAACCTGTCAGAACGAATCTTCCCTCACCATCACCATGATCAACTGAAAATCTAATACTGTCCCACAAAGTTGGCGCTATCTGCCATTCATCAATCAGTCTTGGTGTTTTGCCCGCAAGTAACACTGATGGTTTGATCTCTGCCATTCTGAGGTTCTGCTCCTTTTTCTCAGGCTCATCCACATACAGAATACTTGCAGCAATCTGTTCTGCAGTTGTAGTCTTACCACACCATTTGGGGCCTTCTATCAGGACAGCGCCTGCACTTTTTAATTTTCTTTCCAGAAGCCTGTCAGCAACTCTCTTCTTATAATTGGCCATAAATAGTAGATTTCCTCTCTTTAAATCTTCGGTTATATACTATATTATGGTTATAATTCGGTTATTTGTCAATATTTCTTTCGGTTATTTGGATGCTGAGTTTTCGTGTATTCGGCAATGTTTTTTCGGTTAATTGGCTTTCTGGTGACTTGTACTTGTCTATGCCGCTGTTTTCTTATTAAAACATTATAGATTAACAGAGACTATGCATAACTCAAAAGCAGGATATGGAAAGTAAGCGCTCAATAACAGAGTGCCTTGGTGTGTAACGAAATATCTGAGATACTAA